>JAVEVM010000405.1:0-4523 GCA_034005055.1 Desulforhabdus sp.
GCCCCTGGTCGATGTCTTAGACTGTCGTTTTGCGCAGAGTTGCGATGATATGGGCTGGTAGGATGATATTCGATCCACTGTATCAGGGCACATTTTGGCGAAACTTAGGCAGGAATCTACCCTCAAACAAAACAAAAGGGATTGGCATAACTTTAACCAATCCCTTGATCTTTCCTGGTGCGCCCAGTAGGATTCGAACCTACGGCCTACGGATTCGTAGTAGATGGCTCCCCAGGAAATAATTAACATAGTATTCACAAGGTAACTCAATTGCTTACTAGCTTATCCCCTTTCACTGATTTTCACAATAAATAACCTTCTTACCCTTCTTTGACGTACTTTCGCTCAATTTTGGCTTGCGAAGACTTGCAGGTACCGATTGTTGTCTAACTTTTTTAGACAAATACGGAATCGTCACAGGAACTGTTTGCAGCGAGCCTATGGGCCAGGTTAAGAAACACTGGATTTAAGGTAACCGTTGCAAAACCCCTTTGAGATGGAGGAAATGAAGCGAGCATTGACTCAGTTGGCGATGAACAATGTCTGCTGCCAGCCGAAATCAGTTTCTCTCAGTAACATTGTTCATGACTTAGAAGTGTTGCGTAATCAGACTGACCGCTTTCCGATTGACCTGAACGAGAAGAATAGGCGTATGACGAGTGCAGCTTATTCGAAGACGAAGAGTTTGGTCCGTTCTTTAGGGTAAAGATGATTCGGTTGATGCGTTCTTCAATTTTTGGAATTATCTCGGCCAGTACTTTAAGTGAAAGAAGCACTTTCCTGGTTTGGTGTTTGTGGGGGATATTTAATGCGGGGTGATCAAGGAGCTTAAGAACATCGTTGAGCTCATTGATACTTTCTAAGTTAAAGTCAGTATAGGCAATCTTTGACCATTGAATTTTAAGATCTTCAGGGAGGTGGTGCATCTTGCTGGTTAAGTTCTCGTCCAATCCAATCCATATATTTCTTTCCAGATTCTCCAAAAGACCTTCGACTTCCTGCTTCAACTGATTAGAGGTATCACTTTGGGTCAAAAGTCGATGCCACTTGGGTCGGATTTTGTTGTCCAACCAAGTCTTTTGATTTTGGGGCAGTAGAGAAAGGCTGGCAAAATCTAGTTGTTCAGCGGAAAGCTTCGTGCACAGATCAACCAAGTACTGCTCACCATTGAACTGTTGCGCCTGCTGCGTGAGCAACTGATCCAGACGGGAAAGCACTGTTTTCTTTCCTTCTATGTGTGGTAAAGCCCCTTCAATCTGGTGCTCCCACTGTTCCCTGAGATAGCTTATTTCCGCGTTAATGGCAGAGAACACAAAGCCCAACTCGACAAAGATGTTTCTCAATTCATGGGCAACAGTGTTGCAAGCATACATCCGTTCTAAAGTAAGTTGCCTCTGAGCTGCGACTGATAACTCATTAATATGCAGAGAGAACATTTCTGTGCCCAAAGTGCGTGAAAGCCTCTTTATGATTTTGGTCGAAATGTCACCTCTTTTGATGGTATATGGTAGAAAATGAATCTTGATAACGGCCGCAACAACAT
Source organism: Desulforhabdus sp. (assembly GCA_034005055.1). Taxonomy (GTDB): domain Bacteria; phylum Desulfobacterota; class Syntrophobacteria; order Syntrophobacterales; family Syntrophobacteraceae; genus Desulfoferrobacter. The sequence goes on from JAVEVM010000405.1 coordinate 1,544, forward strand.
GCTCACAATCCTCCCAAATTGCATTACCTTGCCAATCGAGTGGATAATTCTGGCGCTGAAGGGTCTCACCAAAAAGCTTGCTTTTCTTGACTAAAACAGGCTCCATGTGGTGAAAGTCTTCTATCTCACCACAAAGCTGTTTGCGTACACTTCTAGCATCTGTTTGAGGATTATCGGCAGTCCAGCTCTTTTGTCTCTCAACGCACCAACCCATCGCCTCCAGTACCCTTGAGGGACGATCCTTGTATTGCTCCCAACTCCTACCGGGATATTCATAATCAGAAGTTTCCTGCAGCCCCCAATGTATATCTCCCATACCATCCTTTCGAATACCTGAAGTGATACGAACTGTCTGCAGTTCAGGCATTCGCCCAACCAGATAAATAGTTCCCTTATATGCATTCTCTCCCAGACAGAGCAGGATGGTTTCAATCATTTCTTTGCAGGTTTTCTCAAGGAGTGTGGGATTAATCACCATGTTTTCCTCCCCTATGAACTCTTGAAGAGTTGGATAACTTCTGCATGCAGAAAACTGTCTCTGATTATAACTATCCTACCAACACACTTGACTCAAATCGTCAGTCCAATAATACAGGTACAAGTGGGATCCTCCATCCTGATGTCAAAACTCACCCATCGATAAGCATGTATTTGACTGGTTCTTTGGGCAAGGTTTTGGTTCCTTTATTTTTCAACGGCTTCGAGGTACGGCTGAAGTCAAGAAAATATTCATTTCTTGCCGTTGGATCGCCGGGGTATTGGTCGATGGGGATCAGTTTTTTGACAATCGCTCTTCTAGAAAGATCTCAAGCTTCGCAGCCTGAGGCTCTGAAAGCTCGCCGAATTGGATACCACATCGCCGAGTGCGAATAGTGGCGAAGGGCTCCAGGCGGCTTATGTCATAGATAACCCTACACGGAATACGCGGGATATGGAGATCATGAACACTTGAAAAGAGATCCACCTCAATGCTGTTCCTGATAGGCCGTTGATAGAAATGCCCATACTCAAAGGCGAGGCCATCTTTGCTGATATCCTTCACCCAGCCAAGGGGCTCGAATAGTGGTCTAACAGCAATAAAGACATCATCGACTTGATGACGTTCAGAAGCGCGTCTATTTGTGGCAGCCTCTACACTCATTGCTTCTCCCTCATAGTATTAGATTTAGAGATGTCTTATGAATAAATTCCTCATCGCGATTATTGGTACGATCTTCTACACCATGATCACCCGATGGGTGGCTACGGAACCGAGATCAGTGTGGCATCATTCTCAAACTTCAATTCGGTACGGGCATCCTTGTGATGATTGCTGTATAAAAGAGATACTTAGGCTTCATTCATGCGCGAACTGTATAAGGAGCAAAACTTGAAGCATGCGTTGCCATTGAAGCAAACATTTGCCTATGGACACCGGGAAGGCTACCAGTCATCCGTTGCTGGTATGAAATGTTTTTTTTGAGAAACAATAAAGGTCAGGATTATCCGAATAAAATATGCTGTTAACGCAGCGAGTCGGCTCTCAAGATTCCGCAGGGGGGAATCAATAGGAAGCAACCTATGACATTCACATCGATGGCAATGAACAATGATGAGGGCAGGCAGATGATGTTTTTGGCAATATGCAAACTCCTCGGCGGAAGAATTTAGCTGAGCGTTCTCCTCCTAGAGACAGCAATAGACCTTATCCGGTTAACACGATCTGAGGACTCTGACTTGCTTTACTCAAAGGAGGAAATTGCATTTGATATGCTATTCTTCGTCCCTAACCAGACGAAAGCCAATGAAGTCGCTTCTACAATTTGGCGGCCAAGAGAACCGGCAGGCTGAGCGACAGTTTTGTGCCACGCTCATCCAGCAACCGCCGCGACAGACCCGGCTGGCGCTCATTTTAGTGTTTACGGGGTCCATTTGCGTACTTGACCCATATTTGCCATACCAGTCTTCACACCATTCACAAAGATTACCGTGCATGTCGTAAAGTCCCCAAGGGTTTGGCTTTTTTTGAGCCACACGGTTTGTTTTTCCACCCGAATTGCTGCGATACCACCCTCTTTCACATAAACTGACGTCGTACTCCTGCTCGGAAGGATTCGGTGGCCCGCTGGGAAAGGGACTCGACGTACCGGCACGACATGCGTATTCCCATTCAGCCTCGGTTGCCAATCGATATTTGTAGCCCCCGATCGCATTGAGTTTGTTGATGAACAGCCGGCAATCATTCCAACTGACTCCATCCACCGGACGATCCGCACTCCCACCGTTAAATGTTGAAGGATTAGTTCCCATGAGAGCCCTCCATTGTCTCTGGGTAACCAGAGTGGCCTGCATATAAAAACCCTTTGTCAGGACCACTTCATGGAGTGCTTCGTCGTTATGGCTGCCGAATTCTTCGTCGGTGCTTCCCATTAGGAAGCCACCAGGAGATATATAAACGAAGCTAACCGAAGCAAAGGGATCGCTGATGAGCATCTTTTGCGTCGAAAGACTGCAGTCATTTGAATCAGAACCTGAATTGATGCTTCCCCAGGCCTCTTGTAATTCTGAACTTTCAATGGAAATACACTCCTTGGCTTGTTCATCTCTGGGTCTGGATAGAAGAGAAAAAATGGCTTGTTGCTTTCGTCTTCTGGCTATCAAGGCTTCACCTCTACTCGGTTTGAGTCTCCACTTTTTCTAGTGCGTTGCTTAGATCTGCAGATGTTTCATATCCCCCGATAAGAATTTGCAGGACAGAACCGCCTTTTGAATGATTTGAGCTTATGATCAAGAACTTAATGTTCTTTTCAGTTAATTCGGTAGTCACGTTTTGCAGAGCTTTCCAGGAATCAAACAATCCATAAGAACTATAGTAATGACCTGGCTGCCAAATTTGCGCGTTCTGCAATATGGGATCTTGTCTAGGCACATGCAGAACCTGTCCGTGGTAGATCTTGTCCATATCAGTGATGCCTGGATTCGATTTGAGGATAAGCCGCAA
>JAVEVM010000406.1:0-4503 GCA_034005055.1 Desulforhabdus sp.
GTTTTTGGCACGCAATGTGCTCATGCTCCCGGTCTATAGTGAATCAACTCAATTGACATCAGAAAGCGAGTGAGGCGCCAAATGAAAAGTATATCGCTGAGCATACCTTTCCTGGTCCTCTCGACGAAAATCAATCGGTCGGGGGAAATGGAAAAACATGTCCTGACACCTTTCGGGGATATCGACATCAGTTTCCGGGTTGCACTTCAAGGGTCCGCGAAACGAGCTCACTATCAAGTTGATGTGGAGGGGGACATCGAGCACTGGCTGCTCGAAGCCGATCTGATGGATGAATTCCGCAAAAGCCTGCTGGATTTTATACGCGGCATAAGTAGAGAATGCCTCGAGTACTTCAGAGGCGATGCTGACGAGATGCTAGTTCGATTTAAGGGGAACGATTTTAATCTAAGAACTTCATGGCTCGATCCTCCCATTGAATCGAGCGATCTTCTTATCTGTTCTTCAACCAGCGAGGATGCGTGATGCCAATCTTTCTGATCTTGTAATTCAAGGCCCTTGGACTCACTCCCAGTCTCTCCGCGGCTTCTTTTTGAACCCAGGCACATTCTTCCAAGGCGCTCAAAATCGCTTCCTTTTCATTCGATTCAAGAGATTTAATATGTAACTGAGGAGCAGCCTTTGCCGGTCGGCCGAGCTCGCTGAGAAGCACGTTCTCCTTTGTGATGACCGAGCGGTCCTCGAGTATGGCCGCCCTTTCGATGGTATTAGCAAGCTGGCGGATATTCCCCGGCCAGGAATAGCTCTTTAAAAGAGAAAGGACCTCTGGGGAAAACCCCTCTATTTTTTTGTGCAAGGAGGAGCATGTCTTTTCAAGAAGGGCTTGAGCTAAATGCTCGATGCATTCTTTCCTTTCACGAAGCGGCGGAAGATGCACTCGAAGCACATTGATGCGATAATAAAGATCTTCTCTGAACCTGCCGACAGTCACCTCCTCTTCCAGCATTTTATTGGTTGCGGCTATTATTCTGACATCCGAGTAAATGGTCTGATTTCCTCCCAAACGTTCGAACCGCTTGCTTTCGAGCACCCGCAAGAATTTAGACTGCAAAGGGATGCTCATCTCCCCGATTTCATCCAGGAATACGGTTCCCCCGTTGCCTTGCTCCAGTCGACCTATTCGGGTCTTGCTCGCGCCGGTAAAAGATCCCTTTTCGTGACCGAACAGTTCGCTCTCCAGCAGTGTCTCATGAATGTTTGCGCAGTTTATATTGATGAACGGCTTTTTTCGCCTGGCACTGTTAAAATGAATGGCACCGGATAAGAAGCTCTTGCCGGTTCCCGTTTCGCCAGTGATCAAGATGGTGGAGTCTGTGCTGGCAAACTTTTTGACCGTTTTGACCACCTGCTGCATTGACGGACTGACAGAGATAATTTGATCAAAGTCATATACGATATCCTGCTTTCTGCGCAGATAGTCGATCTCGTTCTTAAGACCCCTGTTTTCAAGCGCCCGTTCAATTGTCAGATTGATCTTTTCTGCCGAAAAGGGCCTAGAGAGAAAATCAAAGGCCCCCTCTTTGACTGCTTTAACGATGAGCTCAGATTTTTCAACTTCACTGGTAACGATCACCGGCAAGTATTCAGCACCATTCTTAAACCAACGAAGCAATTTGAAGCCGTCCTCAAGCTGCAGCTGAGCACTGAGAAAAACGGCATCGTATTTGTTCTGCCGCACCAGATTGGAGATGCTGTAACCGCCGCTATCCGGCCAGAAGCTAACCTTGTAGGGCGGGGAAAGAGCTTTTAGCAGAAACTCCCTCCACGATGAATCCTCGTTTATGATAAGAATATTCCTCATAAGTGGAATCTCGCCCTCATGAAGCCGACCTGCCTACTTCGCGCAAGCACATTGATGCACAGAAAAACTTACCTGTCCAGTATCGGCCCCCGGTTGAAGGTAGCTTTCGGCGTAATTTTTCGCCTGTACCCGAATAAATTCTACTTCTTGAGCTTCGTCATCATTTCTTCCACTTCTTCTGCACCTTCCTTGTAAAACCTCTCCTCATCGGGAGCCAGCTCTTTAAGCAGTCTGAGGAACTCGCCGGCATGAACAATTTCTTCCTCGGAAATGTCGATCAGCACTTTTTTCGCCAATTCATTATCTATACTTTCGGCAAGTTGCATGTAAAGCTGTACCGCTTCGTATTCGGCAGCAATCATGAAGCGGATCGCACGGATAAGTTCTTGATGGGTGAGCTTCCTGTCATTAGCCAATCCGGAAAACGCATTCCCGAAGTCAGGCATGATAAATCTCCTTTCTGAAACGAATTGTGATCACAATTGCGGGCGAAACTGCATTCTAATTGTGCTCTTGCAGGTAAAAAGGTTTCAACTAAAAAAATCTAGTCACCAAGGTGTCGCAGGTAATAGGTTTTCAGCCGCATTCATCAATGTGCCACGCATCCGGACAACGCACCGCTTGCTTGAATATACATGATAATAGATGGAGTTTTAAATATATTTCGTTAGAAGAGGTCAGACCGATGAACTTTAACAGGCCGTCAGCGTACCGGCCGTCTAGCCCATCGCAAGGTGCTTTGCAGCCCTTCGTACAGAGAAATCCGCGGAGTCCAGCCGCATTTGGTCTTGAAGCATTCAACTGCTGCCAGTGAATGTCTGATATCACCTGCGCGTTCATCCATGAATGTCAGCGAGCCCGTGTCTCCGGTCAGTCTCAGGATGGTTCTGGCTAAATCCAGTATAGTGGCTGCCGTCCCCGTTCCGATGTTATAGATGCCGCTGAACGGAAGCAACGAGGTGCCCTGCAGTCCGGCAGCGTGAAGATAGGCTTCAACTACATCGGACACATAGATGAAATCTCGAGTCTGCAAACCGTCGCCGAATACGGTCAGGGGTCTTCCTGCCAGTGACATATCGATAAAGCGAGAAATTACGCCGCTGTACGGACTCGCTGGATCTTGTCGGGGGCCGTAAATATTGAAAAAGCGGAGAGCCGCTCCAAAAGGTTTTTCGGCAACGCATTGCGATGCAAAATACTTCGCTCGTCCGTAAGGGCTGACATGTACGGTTTCCGCGGAGGCGTATTCTTCAGCTAACGGCAAGCGTTGATCATTTCCGTATTCGGCAGCCGAGCCTGCAAATACAAATGATTCGAATGCCAACTGCGCTGCCCCTTGAGCCAGGTCTGCAGTTGCCCGATAATTAACCTCCATGGTTTCTTCGGGGTGCTCCATCGAATAAGGGACACTCACTATGGCAGCAAGATGAAAGCAGCGGGTCAGGGTTGGATGCAGTCTGCGCAAAGTGGCAAGAAGCTGGGATCGATTGACGGAATATTCGTAGAAGTGAAAGTGAGGGTGGTCGATAAAAGCGGCCATATTTTCCCACCGGCCGGAAAAGAAATTATCTACGCCGACTACCTCAAAGCCAAGGGATAAAAGGCGCTCTACCAGATGACTGCCGACGAATCCGGCTACTCCGGTGACCAAACATCCTGGTTTTGTAGCTATTTTTGACATTGCGCCAGGTCCTATTCCCTGGCATGATGATGTCCCGGCTTTCTAGGGATTAGAACGATACTTCAACGCCAGGAGCAACAACCATGCCTGAATTGCTTGATAAAATTCAAAGTAAAAAAGCCACGGTGGGCATCATCGGTCTCGGATACGTTGGGCTGCCCTTGCTCATCCGTTTCGGCCAGGCCGGCTTCCCGTTAATCGGCTTTGATATTGATACCAGCAAAATCAATGCGCTGCTTCATGGCAGCAGCTATATTAAGCACATTCCTATCGATCCTATTAACGGTTTTTTGCAGCAAAAGCAGCTGGATCTGACGATAAGCTTTGAGCGCTTACGGGATGCCGATTGTGTTCTGATATGTGTTCCCACCCCACTGACGGAAAAGCTCGAACCCGATTTGCGATTCGTTATCAACACCACCGAAGCCATCGCAACCTACCTGCGCCCCGGTCAGCTTGTAATCCTGGAAAGCACCACCTATCCGGGGACTACGGAAGAATTGATGCTCACCCGGTTTCAACGGACAGGCCTTCAGGTTGGCAAGGATTATTATCTCGCCTTTTCCCCTGAAAGAGAGGACCCTGGTAACAAGAACTTTCACACCGGGAACATACCGAAAGTGGTTGGAGGAATTACCCCTGCCTGCCTCGAGCACGCCTGCCTCCTTTATGAAAATGCTGTAACAGAGGTCATTCCGGTTTCTTCAACTAAAGTGGCGGAGCTCACCAAGTTGCTGGAGAACATCTACCGCAGCGTCAACATCGCCCTGGTCAACGAGCTTAAAATCCTGTCTCAAAGAATGGATATCGATATCTGGGAGGAGATCGAAGCCGCTTCCACCAAGCCGTTCGGCTTTACACCCTTCTATCCCGGACCGGGACTGGGCGGTCACTGCATCCCTAATGATCCTTTTTACCTCTCTTGGAAGGCCAGAGAATTCGATCACACCCCAAGGTTCATAGAATTGTCAGGCCAGGTCAACGTTTCGATGCCCTACTACGT
>JAVEVM010000407.1:0-4500 GCA_034005055.1 Desulforhabdus sp.
TACCTGCAGAGTGGCTTTGTGGCACCGTCGTGGAACGTTCGAGGTGGCTGACATCAAATCCGTTGCCGCGGGTACGCTTATGACAATTCTTCAATAGTCGGGGGGGCTTTATGGGCACGCCAGGGGTGGTCGCACCCGGGGCCAGGGTGGTTATCAGGGATGCTGAATGGTTGGTCCGTAAGGTCGACAGGACTTCCACAGGCGGACAGGCGCTTACGGTTGTTGGAATAACCGAGTTGGTGAAAGACAAAGAGGCCATCTTCCTAGATGAGATAGACAAGGACATCGAAGTTCTTGATCCTGTCGATACCAAGCTGGTTCCTGATCCTTCCAGTTCGTATCAGAAATCTCTTCTCTATATGGAAAGTTTGCTTCGGCAGACTCCTCCCACCGATGACAATCTTTATATTGGCCACAAGGCCGCAATGGATATGGTGCCGTACCAGCTTGATCCGGCAATCCAGGCCCTAGAGCAGCCGCGACAGCGCATACTCATTGCCGATGCGGTCGGTCTTGGTAAAACCCTTGCCTGCGGCATCCTGGTCAGCGAACTGATCCGCAGGGGGCGGGGTAAGCGCATTTTGGTTTTGGCGGTCAAAAGCATGCTCACCCAGTTCCAGAAGGAGATGTGGAGCCGCTTTACGATTCCTCTTGTCCGGCTTGATTCGATTGGTATTCAGCGGGTTCGTTCCCGCATTCCCACCAACCATAACCCCTTCTACTATTACGATAAGGCCATTATTTCCATTGATACCCTGAAGCAGGACGCCGAATACCGGACATATCTTGAGAATGCCTACTGGGATATCATTGTCATCGATGAGGCTCACAATGTTGCGGAGCGAGGAAAAGGATCATCCATGCGGGCCAAGCTCGCCAAGCTGCTCTCTGGAAGATCGGACACTCTCATCATGCTTTCCGCTACGCCCCATGACGGCAAGGCTCGTAGCTTTGCCAGCCTCATGAACATGCTCGACCCCACCGCTATTGCCAACCCGGATGATTACGGTCCCGAAGACATCAAGGGGCTCTTTATTCGCAGGTTTAAAAAAGATATTCAGGACCAAGTTGAGAAAGCCTTTAAGAAAAGGGAGATCAGTAAAGCCTATTGTCACGCATCAGAGGAAGAAGAGTTGGCCTTTGATGTTTTTGCCGATCTGAAGTTTCAAAAACTTGATCAGCGCAAAGGGGCCGGGCAGCTTTTTAAAACGACCCTCGAAAAAGCCCTCTTCTCAAGCCCGGCAGCATGTCTTGCTACCATCAAGAATCGTATCAGCCGTCTTCAGAAAAATGCTGACCATGATGATTTGATGGACATAGCCAGCCTGGAAGAGCTTGCCGTTGCTGTGGAAATGATCATCCCGGCGGCATTCTCCAAATACCAAAAATTGCTCTCAGTCATTGCCGACAAACAACATGGCTTTGGCTGGAGCGGCAGAGATAAGGATGATCGGCTGGTCATCTTTACCGAACGGATTGAAACCTTAAAATTCCTCCAGGCAAATTTACAAAAGGACCTCGGACTGAAAGACAATCAGGTGGAAATCCTGCATGGCGGCCTGCCGGATGTCGAGCAGCAGCGCATCGTCGAGGATTTCGGTAAAGAAGAGGCATCTGTCCGGTTGCTTATCGCCTCCGATGTCGCTTCTGAAGGCATCAACCTGCATTATCTGAGCCATAGGCTGATCCACTTCGATATACCCTGGTCGCTCATGGTATTCCAACAGCGCAATGGCCGTATTGACCGGTATGGCCAGGAGAAAACTCCATACATCCTCTACCTGGTCAATCAGAGCGGTAACACGAAAATTAAAGGCGACATGCGAATCCTTGAGCTTCTCATCAAGAAGGATGACGAAGCGGTCAGAAACATCGGTGATCCCTCAGCACTTATGGGCGTCTACGACATAGACGAGGAAGAAAAGATAACAGCAGACGCCATCGAACAAGGGAAAAGCGATGTTGAATTTGAAGAAAGCCTGGACACGAAAGCTGCAGCGGCCTTTGATCCGCTCAAGCTGCTTATGGGGGGTACGCCGCCTCAGTCCGGTAAAAAGAGCCATGAAAAAATCCGTTCCATGCCCTCCTTGTATAAGGATGACTTTCATTATCTGAAAGAAGCTATCGGCTACCTCAAGCAGACAGAAATACTCCAGGCTGACTTTGAAGACAGAGAAAAGCGGCTCATACTCACCGCCACCAAGGACCTCAAGCGTCGGCTCAGGTATACGCTGCCCAGAGAAGTCTGGCCAGATGACGACACCTTTGTCCTTTCTGCTGATGCCGATGATATTCAGGAAGAAATTAAACGCAGCAGGAAGGATGAGAATGCCTGGCCGAGAAAGCATTATCTCTGGCAACACAATCCCGTGCTGACATGGATCAACGACAAAGTGATCGCCGGTTTCGGTAGGCATGAGGCACCAGTTCTTGCTCTGCAGGGCATTCTGCAGCCGCAAGAGAAAATCTTTATCCTTTCAGGACTTATTCCCAACCGCAAGGGGCATCCTCTCATCCACCGATGGTTTGGCGTTACCTTTCAGGGAAGCCAGTTTCGGCAGATCGAAGAGTTCGACATGCTCATCAATCGAACCGGTATCGGCAAAAATCGGGTTCCTAACCCCTTGAAAGAGATCGATATCGATTCGCTCCGAACCTTGCTGCCGGAAACGGTCAAGCAGGCCAAACAGTATATGAGCGACAAGAGGACATCATTCGAGGACATCATCAACGAAAAGCTCAATGAGCAGCTGCTGGCCCTGGAGCGGCTGAAGGATAAACAATACAAGCAACTGGAGTTGTTCTACATAGAGAAGACGCAACTCTCCAAAAAAGAGCAGGAAAAGCGTGAGATCGATCGAAAATTCGACGAGTTCATAGAATGGGTTGAGGATACCATGACCACGGAGGACAATCCCTTTATTCAGGTCATCGCGGTCTTGACGGGGGTGGAATAATGGCAATCGACATCACCGGTATCACCAACGAGAACGAATTTTATACCCACCATTATCTTGCCGCCATTCTGGAAAACGATTTGAAGGATGTCTTCAATAAATGGAAACGCCAGGAAGACGAAGCAGGCATGCCTCAGCCGCATGCCCTGTTGCGGGGCCTGCGCAAGGAGTTCTTTGCCACGCACAGTCTTCTTGAAAAGGAGAAGAAAACCACCGAGCGGCTGGCCATCCAGAGGGAGTTTCTCGTCCGGTTGCTTGATTCCTTCGGCTATCAGTATCACTATCAAACGGTTGACCTTGACGATGTCGGTTCAATTCCGTTGCTCGGCGGCATAAACAGGGCGGATGGCTCCCCCAACCTCTGGATTGTCGAGGCGCTGGCCCCTCACGGAGAAGATGCCGATCCCCTTGAATTACCCCTCCTGGAAGAGCAATATCCTGCACGTGATAGAGAAATCAATGCGCTCCTTGATGTCTCACTTGAAGAGATCATCACTAGGCATATATTCGGTCGGATCGAACCGCCCCGCTGGGTCATCCTGCTCAGTTTTTCCCAGCTCCTGCTCCTTGATCGCAGTAAATGGCATGAGAAACGGTTGTTGCGCTTTGATATTCGGGAGATTCTTGACCGGCGGGAAACCACAACCCTCCAGGCCACGGCTGCTCTGTTGCATCGAGACTCGATCTGTCCCAAGGATGGAATGCCGCTTTTGGACACCCTTGACGAGAACTCCCACAAACATGCCTTTGCCGTATCGGAGGACCTGAAATACTCCCTCCGTCGAGCTATAGAGTTGTTGGGAAACGAGGCGGTCTTTTATTTGCGTGAAAGGCTCCACGAAAAAATCTATGGCCGTGATATGGCCGGACAGCTCACCCGAGAGTGTTTGAGATACATGTACCGGCTGCTCTTCTTGTTCTACATCGAGGCGCGACCGGAACTGGGTTATCTGCCGAACAAGTCAGAGGAGTACCGCAAAGGATACAGCCTGGAATCACTCCGCGATCTCGAAATGGTGCAGCTCAGCACCGAAGAGTCGAAGAACCGATTCTTCCTGCATGAATCCGTGCAGATCCTTTTCAGGCTGCTCTACGAGGGCTTTCCGCCGAAAGGCCGAGCAAAGCAAACCAGTTTGCTCGGGGACATAGAGCGCCATACCTTCAAAATCTTGCCCTTACGGAACCACCTTTTTGATCCCAAACAAACCCCGCTCCTGAACCGGGTCAAGATCAGGAATTTCGTGCTGCAGGAGATCATCGAGTTGATGTCCCTCTCAAGGCCGGGGCGTGGCAGAAATAAGCGCCGGGGTCGCATCTCCTATGCCCAACTTGGAATCAACCAGTTGGGCGCGGTATATGAAGCCCTTCTCTCGTACCAGGGCTTTTTTGCTGAGACCGACCTGTATGAAGTCAAAAAAGCGGGTGAGCAGCACAACGAACTTGAGACCGCCTATTTCGTCAAACCCGAAGATATTGAGCAGTACACCGAAGATGAGCGGGTTTTTCATAAAGACGGCTCCCTCGTCATGTATGAGAAAGGTAG
>JAVEVM010000408.1:0-4481 GCA_034005055.1 Desulforhabdus sp.
AAGGCGACATGTCCCACGACGTGACCGTCCAATTCTGCGACGAGTGATACCGTAAGGGCTTTGGCGGCTCGCAGCGCCGCAATCATGAACTGCTCGGTGTGACGACTGATTTCCAAAGTCTTGAACGCGGCAACAGTGACTTGCGTTATGGCGTCCACATCCGCTTCTGTTTCGTTCCTGATGGTGAGTTGAGAATTCATGCTCTTGTGGTCCTTTTGGAAGCTGTCAGAGAGGCTGTCTAAAAATTCATCTGCCCGGGAGTCAAACCTGCTTGGATTCCCCCCTGAGGGGGGGCAGGGGGATGTGATTTGGGTTTGCCAAATCTTGACGCCTCTCCTGGCTTCCCTCAATTTGTATGCCTTGAGCTTTCGATTGAAATCATAAAGCTCGCTGAGCTTTTTCAGAACCCTATCGATCTTTGTCATCTTCAAGCTTCTCTATATCAGCCTGATCCTGCTTGGAGTCCCTCGTCTTTTTGAGCCGGATCAGGTCACGTCTATTCGCAATCATGATTTTTCCTTGCTCTGATTCCGCTTCCACTGCATTGTGGATTATACTTTTTATCTCTTCATCCTTGGCAACGAGAATATCGATCAACATTTCATCTTCTTCGCCTGAAACCTTTAAAAATCGGTGCAGTTCGATGGCCACTTCAGGGAATGTCCAAGGCGAAGCTGATTCGTAATATCCATCCCTTTCCAGAATGCCTCTCGCCTTCTCGAAATCATCAGAGTCAACGAGGAGATCAATGTCTCTGGTAAATCGTGGCTCGGTGTAAAAGGCCATCGCGACCCCTCCAACGAGCGCATAATTCACCGCCTGTTTTTGCAATTCCAATACAAGTCTTTTGAATTCTTGGAAGACATCCATTCATTGTTTCCTATGGGCCGATGAGCAGGGATGAAAGCCTGCGAGCATTCACGCCGACGCGCAAGTGGCGTCATGAACATAGTAGTGGCCATTGTGAACAAAAAGCTCAGCGGCCGGGCGAGAATGAACTTCACGACAAAACTATCACACTTCCCGCCCACAGTCCGCTGGAGCGACGAGCTGGGCCGCCTGCTGTGTTAAGCCACCTTGGCCTTGGCCGTTCCCCAGCGTTGTGCCATTCGCTTGAACTCCTCCGCATACTTCGGCCAATCGTGCAACGTCGCCGGATCAAAGTCAGCCCCGTTGGGCCACACCAGCGTATGGACTTCCGGGTCAATCTCCACCTGATTGAACAGTTGCTCATCTTGCAGGGGACCGTACAGTTCACCGGCTAGAACGGGCCGAAAATCAATGGTCTGGGCCATACCATCGTCAAATTCAACGCGCAGCGTATACGGCCCAACAATCTTGAAATTCATCACTCGGTAAATGGGGTGTGTCATGGCTAACCTCTTGCTTCTATCTAAGCGGTGCAATCCGGAAGGGCAGTTGACCGGTCTGTAGGCGTGTCCAGTTCTCCAGCAGTTCGCCCTGATGTAATTCCGCCCACGCCTCGACCAGTCGCTGTTGGCGCCTTGGCAAAGCCCCGTCGATAATTTCAATGGGGTCAATGCCATAGATGGCAATCGTGTTTTGATAGTAGGCATGGAAATGCGGCCGGTAATGTGGCTCACCGAGTTCCGCATACATGCGAATGATGATACCGAAGAAGCGCGTGATTTCCGGCACTGGATTCTCCGTGAAGGTCTTTCGGAATTGTTCGCCGATTGTCAATGCAGTGTGCACGGGCGGCCCAACTGCCAGCTGAGCCGCGCCCGGCTTTTTGGGCTTCGGCTCCACCGAAAGTTAAGCTGTGCCCGCCCGATGTCGGGGGGCGCATTCCCTGCTTTTTACCCGCTTAGCTCCTCATGAGCCGTTCTCTTATCCAGCTTGGATTCCGACAACAATCGAGTACTGCTGTGATCAGTACTTCATCTTTGGAGATTCTGTAGTAAACAGCGAACGGGAACCTTTTGGCGAGAAGACGATGGTATCCGAAAACTACACGATGAATACCGCCCAACTCAGAGAGAGTCGATGTCAGAAAAGAGGGAATCGAGAAAGTAGTAGCCAAGACCACCGGACTGTCGCTCATAGAAGTGGAATCCGTCTTCAAGATCCCTTTCGGTAGTGTCGACTATCTTTACTCGCACGAAACATTCCCTTTTATTCTCTCTTTTGCTTCCTTCCAATCGGAAAAGCTTGCCTTCCCAGCCGCTATGGCTTTCTCTCGGTCTTTGAGGACCTCCTCATGCCAGTCAGGTGAATCGAGCGTCTTCTCGTGCCTTGCCAGATCGTCCCATAAGGCCTCCATCAAAGCGACCTTTTGAGCGACTGTAAGTTTCGATAGGGGTAGATCGACTCTTTCCATTGTCTTTCCTTTCTTAGACTTTCAGCGTCACCGGGTTTGGACCGTATAGCCGATGGCTCCCGGCAAATACTGTACAGCAGAAACGGCACGGTTGCGCTTACATGAGGATGCGCGGCCGCAAAAGACATACAACCTCAAAACCAAAATAAACCCAGCCAAGCAATTCCGCCACAAGACCATCTCCAACGGGCATCAAAGCCTTGCTTGCCCTGTGCTTTTGGGCATTCTCCCATCGATCTCATCCGCGAGTTGATCAAAGGAATAGGGCTGAGGCAACGAGGCGGTTTGCAGTGCATTCCGGAACCCTTGAACAAGGGGCTCGCCAAAATAGTCGAACGACACGTTTTTGCTCAAGCCAATCCCGGTGAGCTCTAACGAAAATTGACAGAGCAAATGGTTGAAGGTATCGTATAATTTCGTGTCTATTCGTATGGTTACCTGCTGTCGGTGCACCAACACCTCTTTTCTTATCCCGGGGCTCGACACGTGGAATGTCACTTTGGGAACGTCCATGATTCGGAGCCCTCATGCGCGGGGTAGCCCAGGATTCCGGGCAAGCACCGATAAGCTTTGAGGGACGACCCATCCCGAAGCACGGGGACCGGCTCTCATAACGAAGAGCTAACCGGCGGCGGCCCGGAAGCTCCAAGGACAATGCACACGCGTGTGCCACCCTCCGGTTCAGTGACATGTTCGGCATTTGGGGGCGTCTGAATTTCCTCTTCCGACCCACAGCCGCCGTGTACGAACGTCCGCTATCGAGCACCTCAGTTTCCTATGGGGGTTGCTTTACCCCGGTACCCAGCCACCCATGCCCGAGTGCGTGTTCGACTAGCGACTGAGCTGGTAGCCCAGCGCACCTGTGTCGTTGTGTTCGCCGAGCCCCCTTCCACAGGCTCGACGGGTGTGCTCTGCCCCATACGCCGAAAACCGAGACGCTCTTGTCATCGCTTGTCCGCACCGCTCATCTCGCCCTGGGCACGCTCCCCGACCACTTTCTCGCCCTCGCAGGCCAAGCCAACACGCCGGGTTGAGCCCGACGGGGGCGTTTGAGACGGTTGAAATCCCTATCCGTTATCCGTTGAGAGTGCTGCCGCATGGAATTTTTACGAACTGGATTTCAGAGCAGCGCCGACTTGCTAAGGCCATGCCGGTCGAGTCGTACTCGTTAGTTTGTCGACATTGGCGCGCTGCCGCCAGGAGTCGCACCGCGATCTGGGCAGGTGTTCGTGGCAGGGGCACCGAGCCGATCCCATTCCCGCGCTGTCAGATTGTGACCCACTTTTGCGCAGGTCTCGGCGAGCACACCTTCCAGGGTGATCGGATGCAGTGTGGGTTCGGGATAGCCTGAATGCCACCTGTGACTCACAACATATTTGCCGTCCTGGGTGAAGCCTGCAAAGCATCCGTTCATGGGAACACGGAAACGCAGCTTAAGCGTGCGTGTGTCGTACAGAGGCGAACCTCTGCAGGAGGCGACAGCGAGCAGCGTGCCGTCGGGACTGAAGTACAGCGGCATGTCGTAGCTGACGCTGGCGCGGTCAGATCGGACGGCGGGCTTCGCGGCCCCGACAGTCCAGATGTAGATGACATCGTAGTCGTAGGTTGCGAAGCGCCGTCCATCGGGACTGATGGCGTAGATGGAATACACAGAGCCGGGGCCGGCCGACACCTTTCCTGTCTTCCAATCGAACAGCACGGATTTCTTCGAATCACCAGTACTCATCGACTCCATGTCCGTGCCGATCACGAGATTCGAGCCCGGGAACGACCAGGTTCGGTAGAACGGCTTCGCGTCGGCGATGATCTGAGGCGAAACCGAATTGTCCAGCGTATAGATGTTCGGGAACACCAGCACACGCTGCTCGTCCGGCGAGTACTCGATGGGGCTGCCGTTATCCGGAACCGTAATGCTCCGTTTATCCGTCGTATCGGTGATGATCCATCCTTTCCCTCGTTCGAGCCGCGCGGCAAAGCGTCCGCTGGCCGATACAAACGTGCCAGTGCCGTCATCTGCGATGGGAGTTCCGTCTGCGTCGAAGCTGCGCGCCGCGGGCGATGTCCGATGCTTCGCCACGACACGCGAATCCGGCGGCAGCACATTCAGGTCGCCGGTGCGCGAACGGGCAGGAACGATGGG
>JAVEVM010000409.1:0-4474 GCA_034005055.1 Desulforhabdus sp.
GGTGCTGGTGGAAGCTGAGCAAAGTCTTGCTCGAATCGCCGCCGAGGAAGCCGCTTTGCACGTTTAGCGAACATTAATGGGGAATTAGCTCTTCCGGTCCAGTCGACGCCGGTGCGAGCAATGCCGCAAGCGGGTCGGCCTAAGGCTGCGGAATCGTGCGGGGATACTGACGCAGGCGGCACCTTGAGCTTAAACATCAGCTCCAGGTGCCGAAATGAGTGAATCAGCAGAGTGGGCAGCAGTACAGACGGGACCTCAGTTCATGGAGTCGCTGCAGAAGATAGATCCTGGCAGCGATTGCCAGAGCAGATTCACAGAGACGTTCATCCGCTTCAGGTCGAATAACTGCCACGATCAGTACTGGTAGCAGTAGTAAGGGTCGTAATATCCTCTGTATGGGTAGCTGCAGTAATAGGGATAGTAACCCGTGAAGCCGAAAAACAACGGCAAGCCATAGAAGTAGCTACGCCCATAGCCGCGATGTCCGTAGTATTTAGGCACAGCTCGATGCCGTGGGCCACCGTAGTAGCCATGGCTCCCCTTGAAGCCGTGCCTGCCGCCATAAGCATGGCCGCCGCGAAAGCCAGGGCCACCGCTGAACCCGCGACCTCCACGAAAGCTATGCCCACCACCTCCGCGATAACCATGCCCACCGCCACGACCGCCACGAAACCCATGCCCGCCGCCGCCACGACCGCCACCTCCACGACCACCTCCGGCTCTGGCCAGGATAAACCCGGTTTGGTCCGACGAATCAGAGGCTGTCACCGAGCTGTGATCGACCGTTCCGGTTACGCCGTCGCTGGCGCTCGATGCAAAACAAAACGTTGGCAATGCCCAAAAGAGGGCGGCCAATATAAAGAGAAGCGATTTGTTCATCTTGGCTCCTTTGCTACGAAGGGTACTTCAATAATATAGCAATGATTCGCAAATTGGCACGACCCCAATAACTGAATTCCCGGCCTGTATCTTCACGCGCCGCTTCAGACAATTTATGGAGGCATTTTTTTGACTTACAGGACCTCGGTCCGTAAACGCGCGCATAGGGCATAGTGATTGGCAGGGGTGTTTGTAGGATGAAATTATTGAACAGCCGCGCCCGAATTTCTTTTCCGTCGGCGCAGCAGATAGAAGATCAAAAGGATAAAACTCAGGACTGCAGCCAATGCAGCCCACGGACGAATGTGGCTGAAGGCATGATGAAGCAGGTAGATGTTTTCGTCTAGGAAATACAGGCCCAGACCCCAAAAACAGGTCCATAAGAGAGCGCCCAGGAAATTGTAGAAGGTAAACGTCCACCATGGCATTTCCAAAATCCCTGCCGTGATGCCGTTCAACTGGCGCAGCCCGTCAAGGAATCTGGCGATCAGGATGAGACCTCCCCCGTAGCGGGAAAATGAAGACTCGAGGCGCTCCATTCGCTGCTCATTTACCCTGAGCTTATACAGAACGGCCCGCCCGCCCCAACGCCCCAGGAGATAACCGAGGGTGTTGCCCAACAGGGCTGCTGCAGAAGTGACCAGCAACAATGCGGCAAGACTGAGCTCACCAGCGGCCGCGGCAAAGCTTCCGGCCATAAGAAGGGTCTGGCCTGGAGCCGGAATGCCGAATCCTTCCACCAAAACGGCTACAAAAACGGCGGCATAGCCATAGTGGTCCAGCAGCGGCTGCACCTTTGCCAGATAATGTTCTATATCCTTGACAGAATGATGTTTCTCAGGGGGCGAAGTTGACTCGACTCGACTGATCTCTCTTTCCGGATTGATTTGTGTACCACCCGGCGAGCAGCATAGTGCAGCAAGAAATACAGGTATCAAAACAATCCATATCGGTCGTTTCATCTCACGCACCGCCGAGCTAATCGATATCTATACCGGGATCTTTCATTCTAATGACCCTGTGCATCCGTCTGTAGGAGCGGCATCCTGCCGCAAATATCCCGCAGTCGGTCACGTCATTCCCGCGTGTTCCCCGCCTAAAATCCGCTTCGGTCTTTGCAGTTTTGCCTGCCTGTCACAATTCTTCAAAGATGCCCAATTTACGATTCTTGCGACATCGGAACGGATCGAAGATTCTTCCGTTCATGGCAATGTAAATCCCTTCGGAAAGCGACAGAACTGCTCCAACGGCAACCCCGACGTTGAATACGGCATCGCTCGATTTGAAATTGGCGGGCTCCATTGCGCCGGTCAGGACAATGCATTTCCCGCCGATATCGCTCAACGCTTTGCCCGTTTCGATCATCGTATCGGTGCCGTGGGTGATGATGATCTTGGGACATGGTTCGGCGGCCACCCGCTCTCTGATGAGCTGCCGGTCTGTCTCATCCATATCCAGGCTGTCTTTTCGCAGCAGGGACTCAATTTCATACTCAAAGCCGATGGGAAGGCCCTCCAGGATTGCCCGTACACTTGGAAACCCAACCTGATAGGAGCTGAGCGCATCAAAGTAGACTTTATCGATAGTTCCGCCGACAGAAAATATCTTGATCTTCACTCTGCTACCCCCTCGGGCAGAACAATAGAGCTTCGGTTGCAGTCTGATAGCGGACCGGATGGTATGGACATGAAGATCTACGACCGTCTTTTTAGTTTCAGGCTTTCGAAACTCCGGCCTGCTCAAAGGTAAGAACTTCGTTGAAAATGCGCACCGCTCCTTCGATAATTCCCATCGCGAGCGCCGCCCCGGTGCCTTCTCCAAGACGCATTCGCAGGTCGAGTATGGGCTCAAGGCCAAGATGCTCCAGCATCCTGCAGTGCCCTGCTTCCTCCGAGCAGTGACCGGCAAAAATGTAATCCACAACCTGCGGACAGAGAGCATGAGCAATCAGCGCACCGGCCGTTGAGATAAAGCCGTCGATCACCACCGGGCGTCGATGATAGGCGGCGGCAAGAACAGTACCGGCAATGCCGCCTATCTCAAAGCCTCCGACCTTTGCCATCACGTCCAGGCCGTCTTTGGGATCCGGCCGATTGACGTCGACAGCTTGTTCAATGATATCTCGCTTCCTGATCAGGGTGCCGTCGTCCACCCCCGTTCCGCGGCCGACCATTTGCTCCACGGGCCGACCGGTCAGGACAGCACCGATAGCCGATGAAGACGTGGTATTGCCGATCCCCATGTCACCAGTCCCCATCATCCCGGTGCCGGCGGCAAAGAGCTCCGAAGCCAGCCGGAAGCCGCTGAGAATTGCCTCCGTCGCCTGCTGCCGGCTCATTGCAGGGCCCTTGACAATGTTTGCCGTGCCACGGGCCACTTTACATACGCGGAACTTTTCGCCCATTGCCCCTGAGGCAGATTCTATATCGGGGATGATGCCCATATCCACCACAATCACTTCGGCATTGACGGCGCGTGCCAAAACATTAATCCCGGCCCCTCCTCGGAGGAAGTTTTTCACCATTTCTCCGGTTACTTCCTGCGGGAACGCACTCACTCCGTCGGCGACCACGCCGTGGTCTCCTGCCATTACGAGAAACGCCCTGGGACTGACGGTCGGCTCCAGGGTTTGCAGCATACCGCAGATACGCTCGGAAATTTCATGCAAACGGCCCAGCGCCCGGGGCGGCATTGCGAGCTGCGCCGTTCGGGCCTGCGCCTTCTCGATCCAGTCTCGCCGAACCGGTTCGATGCTTTCGATGATCTCTTCGATTTTCATTGTTCTACTCCTTTACATTTTCTCTATATCGGCAACTGTATCTCGCAGTTCACTCTTTAATTCAAGGAAATGCTGGATCGGCCGGGGAAAAGGACTAAGATTCAGGTCAAGCCCCTGCACCCGGCTGATTGACTCAAAGCAGCGGCAGTCGCTTTGACTCGCCAAAAGAATGGACGTATCGCTTGGCAGATGAAGCAGCCGGACGTTTTTCAATCCGGCCCCATCGAGCATCGCCGTCAATTCTTCCGTTGAAAAGCCTCGGAAGCGATATCTACGTTTTGGTTCGGTAGCTTCATATCCGGTTGTTTGGGTACTCAACAGGCTGTTCGAGAACATCCCTGACTTTCAGTCATTGCCGCCTGCGCGATAATCACGCCCGGAAAGCATTCGCGGACAGCCTCCTGGTTTCTGCAAGAAGACAAATTGCATGATTGAGATTGAAAGGAACACATACCGCTCCCAGAAATCCGGTATTCCCCTAACTCTTGCGAGTTCCTGTCAGGAGATGAGCGAAAAGATCCGAGGAGCCTTTGTTCGCGCAAAAATCTCCGCACATGGTGCAGACTTTTTGGTTTGCCGGGGAACGGCTTTCACGGATGGCCTTCGCCTTTTCAGGAAAGAAGCCGTGGGCGAACTGCTGATCCCAGTCGCAGTCACGGCGCGCCTTGCTCATGGCCGTGTCCCTGCTCTTGGTGCGCTCGGGATATTTAGCGGTATCGCCTATGTATGCCCCGAGTCGGGCCACTCGCACCCCCTCGATAACATCTTCTTCGTTGGGCAGAGCGAGGTGTTCCGCGGGTGTGATGTAGCAGATCA
>JAVEVM010000410.1:0-4468 GCA_034005055.1 Desulforhabdus sp.
ATTATGCCACTGACCAGGCCAAGCCAAAAATATCCATCGGGATTTAGCAAACCAGGATCGTATAGATCCGTGGTCGGAAACAGAAACTTGTAGGCAAGGAACGTGGTCAACGCTCCCACAACAACGCGGAACCCGGAACTGACCGCAAAGAGCCCAGTTCTTTGTTCATAACTTGGCGCCATTTCAGCCCCAAGCGCCAGATGCGGGATATCGTACAATGTCAGCGCTATTCTTGCTGAAACCGCAAAGAACAATAGCCAAGTGAAATAGCCGAAATCGCTGAGACCCTTGGGTGGATTAAAAAGGAAGAAAAAGGTGACCGCCAGCGGAACTGCGGCCAGGGCGAGATAAGGGTGCCGTCTGCCGTACCGTGTAGATGTTCGGTCGGACAATTGCCCCACTAGAGGGTCGGTGATCGCATCGACGATAATTGAAAGACCTAGCGCCAACCCCACCAGCGTGCCCGGCACCCCCAATAGTTGCTGGTAAAAGAAAAGCAGGAACGTACCGTAGGCCGTGCTTTTTATTCCGTCCGCTGATGCACCCGCGCCATAACTAATTGCTGTCAGTCTCGACAATTTACGAGGGCGAGCACCTGCCTCTTTCACAGAATCCGTCATACGACTCATTTTCAGACTTTCTGACCAAGCAGCAAAACGAATTGTTGCCCGCTGTGTTGATCCCTATCGTGGATACCCCCTTGAGGATATCGCCGAGGAAATGAAATCTTGAGCACATTTTGCTCAGGGATTGGGAAGACCTTCACAGATGACGCATTGACACCAAAGATTTGAGATATGGAATTGGGGTTCAGCCATGGCGCACCGCACACCCTTTCGAATTCTGCATCTCCATCTAAGAATATGTCTACTGTCACCCAGAATGGACCAGCATTCTTGGACCTAACATGTCGCGCGATGTCTCGAAGCGTCGTCATTGTCCGCCCTCTGTGTATTCCATGCGAAACAAATCCAGTGGGTCATCGACGGTCACGACATGGTTCATGGCAAATTCATAGACCGGCCCCCTTGGCGTCTCCGCTGGTGAATAGGGAAACGCAAAGCTCGGCATGGGTGCCGAGGGATCCCCGGACCAGTGAAGAAGCGCAGGATTGCAGGCCCTGGCGATCTGGAGTGAAAGTTCTGAAGTCTCCGCCGTCACGAGCACCATCAGTCCGACTTCGAAAGGAACACCCGAGCCTGGAGGCCAGTTGCCACCTAAGCCGTTCCAGCCATATGGCCGAAAGTCGATGTCATACTCTTGAGAGGACACATTCATATTGTCCCGGATCCAGCTAGCGCAGACCTCCTCGAGGCTGGACAGCCACTGATCGAATCTCTCAAGGACCTTGGGCTCGCGGATGCAAACAAAGCTCATGGTTTGATAGCCGGCGAGACGGGCGGCTTCGAGCTTAATTGTATAGCTTGTGGTTTCGGCGAAAGATCCGGTAACGCGAACTCGGCGGTGATCCAACTGCTCATATTTCGCTCCGGACGCGTCAAGAATGACGCCCGGCTCAATCAACCGGAAAGGATCGGAGTTTTCATACAGCATGTGCGCGGAAACAGACGCCACCGTGCACCGATTGTCGATGTGCAGTGGTTCCACTTCGAATCCGGCAGAGGTAACAGTAATCATGACACCACCCAACCTTAAACGCTCCGTACAAACACTTCCGCACTCCGCAATTTTGGCAGCATGCCAACTCGCGCCAGTTGGCAAACCTTTCATCAAAGGCACGCAAGCAAGTACCGCGGTATCTGTTGCGCGACCGCAGAGAATTATCTGAGCACCGTCCCTAATGGCCTTCTGCATCGGCTCGGCCCCCTGCAAACCCACTATGCGGATACAGGACTCAATTTCCTCCTTGGTGAGCGGTAAACTTGGAGGAAGTGGTCTGACCTGGCCCCGCGCAAGCCGGTCAACCAGATCGGTAGCCCGGATTTCAGAATAGATCTTGGCAATCTTTGCTGTTCGCCCGATTTCAGTCAGTATTTCTCCGCAAATATCCGCCACATAGTCGACCCCCGCATCGGTACCCGCTGATCCGCAGCTTCCGATAATCAGCGGAATGCCCGCATCAAGCTGTCTCGGAATTATCTGCGCGAGGTCTCTCCTCACAGCTCCCCGTGTCATCTTTGAGTGGGTGGTAGCAAGGAAATACGGGCCAGAATCCGTCGACCCAGCGTCGACGGCGACTGCATCGGGCCGCATCGAAAAGCCACGCTCAATTGCTTCCTCAGGGCAGCCGGACCCCAGCATACCTGTGGGCACAAGAATTTTGCAGCTTTGCATTTGTTATCAAATCCAATTGAGAAGCCCGTCTGAAACAAGGACCTCGGGTTCTTCGAAATTGGGAAGCAACTGGTCAGTCCGACCGGAAGGCCGACCGGGCTGATGATCCTCCCTGACTTTTTTAGACTGATCGGTGATCAGCTTTTTCAGGATAGTATCCGATCCCGCCGCGGCGCCGTGTCAGAAACTTGACACTAAAGACATCTGCTTCGACCCGGAGAGCGCAGCGCGATCAGAAAGCCACCACTCATCTGTGGAAAACTTGCTGGCCTCTCTGATCGTTGATCGTATAGACTTTCACCAAGCCGCTTAGAGGAGTCCATTCGGCAGTGCGCATCGTCTCCGATCAGAACTGGATCGCGGCCCTACCCGACCACGCCCGACATGAATTACTTCAGGCGATGAAGATCATGAATTTCGAGCGCGGTGACGTGATCACTCAACCCGGGGAAAGAGCACGTCGAATTCATCAGCTGCGAACCGGGTACGCAAAAGTGTATGTGGATACACCTGACGGCAGCCAGGCCATCCTCGTACTGTACCGGCCCGGCAATTGCTTCAGTGAAACTGCCGTTATCTCCGACCGCTGCAACAATCATGTAACGGTCGCCGCCACATCCTGCGCAGTCGCGGCGATCGACCGAGATACATTTATGCGGCTTTACGAAAAGCATCCTGAGATACCGGACCTCCTGTGCAGGAAGTTTTCCAATGTCATTACCAGTATGCTTTCGTTTCGCGTGACTGTCGCTGCCTCGCCCATCCGCAACCAGATTGGCGTCCTGTTCAATAACTTGCTGACCTATTGTTCGGAAGGCACTGAAGGATCAGCCCGCCGTATCACCGCACCAATCACTATCAAGGAAATCTCCGCCATCCTCGGCGTCTCTAGACAAACCATCCATAAGGAAATTCAGTATTTCAGGGACAGCGGGATCCTTGAGCGTGACAATGATGAGTGGCTCATCTTGTCCCCTCAATCGCTTCAAGCTGTGGCCGTCGCCATCGACTGAGCCAATCCCGAATGCTCGCATTTTTTTTAGTGTCATTTTCTTTACACGCTCGTCCAGCCATCAGCGTGTACCTTCCCTGAAACAATCAAGCCAACATCCCATCGAGGACTTGGCTCAAGGGATGGAAAATGAAACAGGTGTCACCCCCGCGGGAGGACCCGGCTCGCGAAACATGCTCCGGTGCAGCGGATGCCAATCGACGCGCGCTCGTTGGCGGCTCTGTGATGGGTATTCTTGCATCGGTCATCGGTTCTAACGGACTGGGATTAGCTCAAGCTCAGACCATCGCAGCATCGGGCGGGCCTGCTAGTGACATTAGCGACCTTTGGCCGGAAATCGATTGGATCGAAGACACAACGCTTCGCTCTCAAGTCATTGCCTGCTGGGAGAGCGCTTTCCGGCTGAGTACATTGCATCCAGCAGATCTATACAGCATTCCGTTTTCGATAAAGATCCCGGGCTGTCCAGTGAGCTTCAACGCCCACAAGCGGTGCGTGGCAATTGTTGCATATAAGTCCGCCAAGGAAATGGCGGGCCTCTTCGGAGCTGCGCTACCGATCAACTTGGATGTTGTTCTTGCCGGCGCCATTCTCGCAGATGTCGGCAAGTTGCTGGAATACGAAATGCTGAATGGCAAGGCAGTCATGAGCTCACATGGCAGGCTGGTGAAACATTCCGTATCCGGCGCTCATCTTGCGCTGGATGCAGGACTGCCAGACTCCGTTGTACACATCGTTGCGACGCATTCAGGAGAAGGTGATCTGAATGAACGGTCTACGGAATCGTGGATTGTTCACCATGCGGACTTCATGTGCACCGATCCGTTTATCGCAATTGCAAAGAAGCAATTGGCGAATCGCTAGCCCGTCAAGCTGACACGCAGTGACACGACAATATCCAATAAAATTCCAGGGAGGAAATCTATGACAACTCATTATGGTAACGACCGGCACTCTGCCTATCGACGACTGTCCTACGGCGTAGCGTTGTCAGCGCTGGCGGTAGCCTGGGCCGCAGCTCCCGCCCTCGCTCAGGAAAAGGAAGATGAGGAAGCTTTCCTCGACACGGTTATCGTGAACGCGCAGAAGAAAAGTGCGGGCGAAGCTGCCCAGGATGTCCCGATCGCGCTCACTGCATTCAATGCCAATACAGTTCGTGCA
>JAVEVM010000411.1:0-4454 GCA_034005055.1 Desulforhabdus sp.
CTTTTCCTGCAGCCTCTGCAGATATAGCGAAGGATCGTACAGTCCGTCAATGTGATCGATGCGTAGGCCGGTGAATACTGCCTCCCGGATCAATCTCAGAATCAAGCTGTGGCAGTTTTCAAAGACTTCTTCATCCTCGATTCGGACCGAAATAAGCTCGTTTATATTGAAAAACCGCCGGTAATTGACTTCCTCGCCGGCCACTTTCCAAAAGGAAAGCCGGAAGAACTGGCCGAACAGCAGCTCATCCAGGAGATTAGGCGCCTTTGATGGGCGTTTTCCGTTCAACTCGTCCAGATTTCTGTCGATGAACCTCTTGATTTCCCGTTCTCCCTGGTAGAGCTCCCACAGCATGTTTTTGACGAATTTTCTCTGGTCGTATCGCTTGCTTGGCAGTTCTTGGCCGGGGAATACCTGCATTACATAAAGCATCCCCATAAATTTTATTAAGTTGGGATGGTCACTGCCGAGTCTCTTTCTAAGTTGATCGAGATTGAGGGAGAGTATCTTTGCGTAAGATTCCATGGTGAGAGGAAATTTCCAGTTGTAGTAATTGACGGTGAAGCCGGCGTCTCCGTATTTGACAATGATCTCTCGGTTGCGAATACTGTCTCCATAAGAGTTACCCAAAAATGGAGCCAGCAGCCTACCCTGCATCGTTTCGAATGCGTGCTCCCACTCTATGTCAAAATAGTTGTAATAGGCTGATGCCTTTCCAATCTCCAGAACGTCCATCAGCATGCGGTTTTCATAATCGAAGGCCATATGATTTGGGATCACGTCTTGCAACCAGCCCATTTTAAAAGCCTTCAGCTCCTGTGCCAGAGCTCTAAAATCCGCTTCGCCTCCAAGCTCAGCGTTCAGGCTGGTCGGGTCTACCACATCGTAGCCGTGCATGCTTTTCCTGCGTGCTTTGAAAATCGGCGAAGCATAAAGATCGGATATTCCGAGCTCGGATAAATAGCTGACGGTTCTTTTGGCGTCTCGAAAACCGAAGTCAGGGTTGAATTGAAGCCGGTAGGTAGCTCTGGGGATCCTCATTTAACAAAGCCTCACTGCATGAAAAGAATTTCCGGGTAAGCGGCAGTCTCCGCCTGGGGTGGTGAAAATAGACTGCATATAGCACAGTCGAATTGATCCGGTTTTTGTTCCGCGAAAACGTCCCACTTGTTTACCCCGAAGGGGTTGAATATACCAGCCCAGGGTCAGCGAAGCGCCACCCTGGGGCAGAGACGACACCAACCCCCACACCCTGAAAGGGTTACGTAAGAAATGTTCGGAGCTGCCTTATGTAAACCTTTCAGGGTAAAATCCAGTTGTGGGACTTCCTGACCCCAGGGTAGCGCTTCGCTGACCTCTTGTTCGATATTCTGCGGTTCAAAAACAATTCCATTAGGTTACAAATGTGAGAGATGAATTCTCAGAATGGACGTGTAAAATTCTACTCTTCCTCCTCCTGCTCGACAGGCCTGAGCCGCAACAGAGCGAGAGAGCGCGGTATCATTTCGAACACGGCCCCGGCCGAAATGGTGACTTGTTTTCGCCTGCCTGTCGAGGTGCGGGTATCGAGCAGCAGATCCCATTGCCCTTCATTTCGGAAATAAGGGGTTATGATAAATGAAACCGCTTCGTAATGGGCGTTCAACAGAAGCAGCATGGTGTCATCCGAAATGGCGTTCCCGCGCTCATCCACTTCATCCATGGCATCTGAATTCCCGGCCAGGAGCACTCCCAAGCACAGGGGAAGATCGTTGCTCCAGTCCTCTTCGGTCATCTCTCTGCCGTCCGGGCGCAGCCAGCGAACGTCTTTTAGTTTTGGATGGCGCATGAGACGGCCGCGGAAAAAATTGCGCCGACGAAAGACGGGATGTTCCCGGCGCAAGCGCATCACAGACTTGGTAAACTCGAGAAGCTTCTTGCGCTGCGGGTCGAGATGCCAATTCAGCCAGGAAAGCTCGTTATCCTGGCAGTATGTGTTGTTGTTTCCATTTTTGGTGTGTCCGAATTCGTCGCCCGCGTGCAGCATGGGTACTCCCTGTGAAAAAAACAGGGTAGCCAAAAAATTACGCTGCTGTCGTGCCCGCAACACCAGAATTTTGGGATCGTCGGTTGGCCCCTCCACGCCGCAGTTCCAGCTGATGTTATTGTCTGAGCCGTCGCGGTTCTCTTCTCCGTTAGCTTCGTTGTGCTTTTCGTTATAGCTCACAAGGTCCTGAAGAGTGAAGCCGTCATGGCAGGTGACGAAATTGATGCTGGCATAGGGGCGACGACCGGTGCTTGCGTACAGATCACTGCTGCCCGTCAGCCGATAGGCAACGTTGCCTAAAGATCCTTCATCTCCTTTCCAATAGCGCCTAATGGTGTCCCGGTATTCGTCGTTCCATTCGGTCCATAAGACGGGGAAATTGCCAACCTGATAGCCTCCTTCTCCGAGATCCCACGGCTCAGCGATCAATTTCACCTGAGAAAGAACTGGGTCCTGATGGATGATGTCAAAGAAGGCTCCTAATCTGTCCACCTCGTGAAGCTCCCGCGCCAGAGTGGCGGCAAGATCGAAGCGAAAGCCGTCCACATGCATTTCCAACACCCAATAGCGCAGACTATCCATTATAAGCTGCAGAACGCGGGGATGCGTCATATCCAGAGTATTGCCGGTGCCGGTGTAATCTGTATAGTATTGCCGGTCGTCCTCTACCAGCCTGTAATAGGAGGCGTTATCAATACCGCGGAAGCAGAGAGTGGGCCCCAGATGGTTGCCTTCTCCCGTGTGATTGTAGACTACGTCGAGAATCACTTCTATCCCCTCGCGGTGAAGCGTTTTGACCATGATTTTGAATTGCTCCAGTTGCTGGCCGGAGTCTCCCACGCTGGAGTATTCCCCATGGGGTGCAAAGTAGCCGATGGAATTGTAGCCCCAGAAATTGCGCAATCCTTGATCCACCAGATGACGGTCGTGAATGAAATGATGCACCGGCATCAGTTCGACGGCTGTTACGCCGAGGGAGGTGAGATATGCGATCACTTCAGGGCTGGCCAAGCCGGAGTAAGTTCCTCTGAGCTTCTTGGGTACCAGTGGATTGAGCTTAGTAAGCCCTTTGACGTGAAGCTCGTAGATGACGGTGCGGTCCCAGGGAATCTTAGGCGGCGAATCGCCGGCCCAGCTGAATGCAGAATCAACCACAACGCTCTTGGGAGAGTACGGGGCGCTGTCACGCTCATCCTTTGAGAGGTCACCATCGGGATGGCCGATAGTATAGCCGAACAGAGCGTCATGCCATTTGAGCTCACCGCTGATTGCCTTGGCGTAAGGGTCGATCAAAAGCTTCGCCGGGTTGAAACGATGGCCGGCCTGCGGTTCATAAGGGCCTTCTACCCTGTATCCGTAAAGCTGTCCTGGACGGGCTTCGGGTAGATAAACATGCCACACCATGTCGGTTTGATCTTTGATCCGGATGCGGGTTTCTTCCCTGCCGCCCGGTCCTTCGAAAAGACATAAGTGGACGGCCGTCGCATTCTCCGAAAACACCGCAAAATTGACGCCCGATCCATCCCAAGTGGCTCCAAGCGGATAAGGAGCACCCGGCCATACCTTCATATCTTTACCTCCGTGGTAAGCACATAGTGTTAGACGGGAGCCTCAAATAAAGAATTGGAGCTCATCAGGCGAATATCAACCGCTGCCGGGGCGTGTGGGTAGTTGCTGCCTGCAGCCCACTACGGGAAATCTGCAGAAGGCCGGCTCATCAGCGAAGCAGTCCCGGTGTACACCCTTACGGCCAAGCCGCCAATATGATCCAAAGTATTATATGAGCGCAAACCCCAGCTCCCACATCATCGAGTACAACCCAGATGCCGCCTGGAGTTTTTCTGTTCAGCAAGCTTACCGGCCACGGTTTTAGAATATCAAATATACGAAAGAGCAGCAGACCCAATATGATAGTTTTCCAGTCCGGAGGGAATCCGATCACCGTCACCAGGTAGCCGGCCAGTTCATCGATTACAATCTCCTGTGGATCAATTCGATTAGCCTTTCGCTCTGCTACTTCGGAAACGTAGCAAGAGGCGAGAACAAGAGCCGATACTACGACGAGCGCCCAATGAATGCTTGTACCGCCTAATAGAAAAGCCACCGGAATTCCAGCAACGACGGTCGCAACCGTTCCCGGTGCGAACGGGACTCTGCCTAATCCCCCAAGATGTGCCAACCACAGGCAAAATGTTGTGCGAGACATCTCTTCCGGCTCCATTCTCAGAAAAACGTGATTATCATTTAACTGCATCAATATTTTGCGAGATCTATGCAAGTTGCAGGGCGACATGGTTTCCGCTGATCTCTTTAATATTACAGGTTTGGCTGCAGAAGCGCAATAATTGGACGAAACGAGTTAGACCCCTTTAGTTCAACGATTGCTCAGATAATCAATTACGATAAAGCAACCTTAGATTAGCCGAGG
>JAVEVM010000412.1:0-4449 GCA_034005055.1 Desulforhabdus sp.
CAAGGATTTAGGGACAAACCGATTTGAAGAATTCGAACTCGCCTTTATCACTGATCTTAACGATAACAGCACACTTTGTCGGATCACCCTCCGGAGTAAAGGTCATCTTGCCCGTAATGCCTTCAAAATCTTTAATTTTCCCAAGCTGATCCTTTATGGCATCCCGGTCTTTTTCAATGTTTCCTGTCAGGCCGTTGGTATTTTTGATGGCATCGAGCAGCAGACGCGTGGCATCCCATGTGAGAGCAGCCACGTCATCAGGCACGTACCCGTATTTGCTGTTATATTGGTCGATGAACTCCTTGGTGGCACCTTCGGCCCCTGCGGCGGCATAGTGGGTACTAAAAAAATAGCCGTAGCAGGCTTCACCGCAGAGCTTCATGAGCTCCGCAGAGCCCCAGCTATCGCTACCCATGATCGGTTTCTTCCATCCCAGCTCTTGGGCCTGCTTAACGACCAGGGGCACTTCATCGTAGTATTGGGGCAGGAAAAGAATGTCCGCACCGGATTTTACGATGTTAGTAAGCTGAGCACTGAAGTCGCGATCCTTAGTGGTGAAGGTCTCGAATGCTACTACTGAACCGGGGCCATGAATCTTCTCGAAGGCCGCCTTAAAGTACTCGGCCAATCCCTTGGGATAATCACTTGCTATATCGTAGAGCACGGCCGCTTTTTTGGCACCGAATTCCTGGGTCACAAAATTGGCTGCTACAGGTCCTTGGAAAGGATCCAAAAAACATGCCCTGAACACATAAGGCCGATCCAAAGTGGTCTGAGGATTGGTTGACCAGGGTGAAATCATGGGGGTCTTGAAGCTGTTGCAGATTTCACCGGCCGGGACAGCTTGCTTGCTCGCTTGCGGTCCAATTACGGCAAGGACTTGATCCTGGGTAATGAGCTTCAACGCCGCTGCTGTTGCAGATTCAGCCTTGGACTCATTGTCTTCATAAATAAATTCCAGCTGGTAGGTCTTGTCTCCCACACTGACTCCACCCGCACCGTTGATCTGCTCTTTAAGCATTTCGGCGGCATATTTGGAGCTCTCTCCCACCTGAGGAATATCGCCGGTGAGGGGAATATCAAAACCAACTTTTATGGTCTCCGCGCTCCAGGAAAAGGGTGAAGAAAAAACTGTTACCAGGACCACCAACGCCATGGTCATCACTGATCTTCGCATAATCCAAGCCTCCTTTGTAGTAACTCAGCCATACACCCAAACAACCTCACCAGCCGGGCCCAACAGGCCGCGCAGGAAACAGAATCCTCTGCTTCCTCAAAGTATGGGCGAATTCAAGCCCCTTACTTGCATGGGATAACGCGAGCGAAGCACTGATAAACAATCGAATGGGAAAGGATGAAGTGTCCTTACAACACAAAAAGGACCCGGTGTCAATCTTGATTCAGCTGCTCAACTCTCAACTGTTTGTGTCAGATAAAGATTTCAATCTGTTCGCTATCATCGCAGTACTCGACTTTGAAACATTGTTTCTCAATGAGCCTCAAGCAGGCATCCACGGCATCGGCGCAATAGCGAGTAGCGCGGTACTTAGAGATTTCCTGGAGTGCCATGTCGATGCCCAGAGCAGGTCGATAAGGTCGATGAGAAGCCATGGTCTCAACTACATCGGCCACCGCCAGGATCTTCGCCTCCAGCAGAATCTCGGCGTCCAATAGTCCTTGCGGATAACCCGAGCCATCGATCCTCTCATGATGCTGAAATACAGCCGCAGCAACCGGCCACGGAAACTCCACATTTTTCAGAATATCGTAGCCCACCCTAGGATGCTGCTCGATTATGCGGCATTCCAGCTCGGAAAGCTTGGACGGCTTGGCGAGAATCTCGGCGGGGACCGAGACTTTGCCAATGTCATGAATGAGTCCGGCTACATGAATACCATCGATTAGATCCTCGCTGAGGCCCATCTCGCGGGCGATTGCACAGGCCAGTTTGGCCACCCGCACTTGGTGGCCGGCAGTGTACGGGTCGCGCATTTCGACCGCGGAGCCTAAAGCGTTAACCGTCTCTTGAAGGGTTCGGCCCAGCTTTGCATAAGCCTGTTTGAGCTCTTCATTGGCCCGTTCAAGCTCATTCAAAGTTCGTTTTTCCCTTTCAATACGTTCCAGTTTAGCCTTGAGCTCACCCAATTCGAAAGGCTTACCAAGATAATCCGCGGCCCCTGCATCTATGATGTCCTCGTACCGGTATTCACTCGCAAACCCGGTCATGATGATGAAGCTCAAGGATGGATAAATCTTTTGGGCTTCCTTCATCAATTGCACGCCGTCCGTGTCTTCCATACGAAGGTCTGAAATGACCAGATCGAAGCTCCTTCGGGCCAATTCTTGCATAGCCTCAGACGCATCGGAGGAAGCTTCACAGCTATAGCCCATTACCGTTAGGGCTTTCTCGAGCATCTGTCGGCAAGACTCTTCGTCATCAACTATCAGCACGTTTCGAAGGAGCATTCTGTCGCTCACGATCTGCAAAAATCCCTGAAGAATAGTTCGGCAAAGAGGACCGATCTGATCGTTCACCTTCTCTTCAGAGCGGGCAAATCCAATCAGCTTGACTTCTCGAAAAAAGCTCAGCCCATACCCAGAACAGTCCTCATTAGTCCCTCTTTGGCCTAATTTTAGATGTGCTTCATTCTAAGCGCTTTTTTCATCTAAATCTACGATGAAAGTACAGAAGGCTCGTTCGAAAATCGTTAGCAGTCTAATATTGTGCCAACGAAATGGCGCATCCTTGACAGGAATGGGAACGATCGAGACAAGGGCGCTTTAGCGTTGGCCGGCCTTCGCATCTGCCCTGCTCAGAGCGCAGCAATGCCGATTGACTTGCCGGCGTCGCTTCAACTAATATGATTGGTTATGGAAAACCGGCTATCAAGCCGTGATGCAGCAAAAAGAAATATTCGGACAGGGGTGGCAGGAAGCAACAGCCATGATATTCGGAATCAGAACAAAGCTCTTCTTATGGTATTTAATTCTTCTATCGATTTTTTACGGCACTATTTTCGCGCTGCTCATGCAAGTCAGCCAAATCATGCAGACATCGGAGACAATGGTGAACCGAAATGTGCAGATATCGGCTTCCAAGAAAATGATCGAGAGTCTGTTATCCATGGAGGAAAACGAAAAAAAGTACTCGATTTTGAACAAAAAAGAATATAAAGACTACTTCGCCGCAGCCCAGAACGAATTCGAGAACAACCTCACGAAGGTTCTGCAACTCGCTCTGGACGAGAATAGTACAGATGCATCCTGGCGAGAGCTGTACCGAAATTACCGGTCACAACTGCCGAAACCGGTTACCGAGCTGGATGAAGATGCGTCGCGAAAGAACTTGTGGGTACCTGAAGCGGCGATTGATGATTGGCGCAACAGGATTTACAGGCTCTGGTCGGAGAGCGAGAAAGCGGTTGAAGCACAGATTATAGAGCTCAATCAACGTGGACGTACGGCCGTCCATTGGGGTTTCGTCGGGCTGGGCACCTCTCTAGTGGTCGGCCTTCTTGGCAGTATGTTTCTCGGCTACACGATGCACCGGCCTCTGAGAGAGCTTACCAAAGGCATTCTTTCTATCCCGCAAAGGGGGCTGAGCGAACCTATCCCGATTCTATCCAGGGATGAATTTGGCGAGCTTGCCAAAGCTTTTAATGAAATGGCGGGCCGGCTGCGCAAGGAAGAGCGCATGCGCTCGGATTTCATCTCCATGTTGAGCCATGAGATCAGAACGCCCCTCACTTCAATCCGTGAGTCGGTCAATTTGATCGCCGATGAAACAATGGGAACGATCAATGAAAAACAGAAAAGATTCCTCAATATCGCAAGTGAAGAAATCGAACGAATTACCGAGTTGTTGAATCATCTCATGCAGGTCTCCCGGATGGAGGCGGGCATAATCGAAATTCATCCCCGGCCGCTTGAGCCAGAGCCCCTGATACTTTCCAGTATTCATCGACTCTCCCCGGCAGCAGAGGCTAAGAATGTGAAAATCAGCAGCCTTGCGAGCGCCGATATTCCTTCTGTAATGGGAGACCCTGAGCACTTGCAGCAGGTGCTGCTGAATCTTTTGGGAAACGCTATCAAGTTCTCGCCTCGTGGCAGCGAGGTGCTCATCAAGGTTGAGCCCAATGCACAGCACGATGATGTCAGGTTTTCCATTTCCGACAACGGACCCGGCATTCCCGAAGAGGAGCGAATGCTCGTTTTTCAGAAATACTATCGAGCCTCCGGAATAAAGGATGAAGTCGACGGAGTCGGGTTGGGCCTCAGTATATCCAAGCATATTGTCGAGGCTCACGGTGGATTTGTGTGGGTTGAGAGCCAAGTTGGCAGAGGGAGCACGTTCGGCTTCACCATTCCGGCAGTTGGTAAGGAATAGCCAATGAAAACGAGAAACCTGTCAAGGGATTTCTTCTTGTTTTTTACATATGGGGCAATGTT
>JAVEVM010000413.1:0-4441 GCA_034005055.1 Desulforhabdus sp.
TCGATCGCAATAAGCTTGGTACCGGGAGTTAAGTAGCGAAAGTTTGCACCGGTACCCGGTCCAATTTCCACAATCTCTGAAGGCAGCTTGCCGAAAAATGAACGCTTTCGTTCGCCGTAAACTCTATCCATGTGATTCTCCAGCAAGTCTAGAATGAATGCGTAGAGACTTCCGCTTCGAGTCTTCTTTCTATGCACATCAAGCTCCTCAGGGTTCATTCAGGAATTCCGCGTCTTGTTCCGGTCTGTCTGCCTTATTTGATTTTCCGACATCGGGTGGGTCTCCATTCAGGTTAGCTACTTTCAGCATCCGATGGTCAAAGCACGCTCCTTTGTGCTCCCGTTGCTTCGAACCAGTTCACCTCGCAAAAATCGAAGCACAGATTCAAGAGGGTACCGGCTTTTGCCTTTGCATACTGCTTGTCTGCGGTCAAAACAACTGCATCCTGATGTTCGATGCGAACCTGGAGCAGCAATTCCCTTCCCTGCGGCTCGACCGCCAGTAATTCAGCTTTGAATGTTCTGGCACTCTCGTGCTCTTCAATGTGGATGTGCTCCGGTCTGATGCCAAGGATGTACTCATTGGGCGCTAAAGATGCCCAGCTGCTCGATTCAACCGGCTCGACTCTTTGCCCGCCCATCATTACTGTCCAGCCTGCATTCAGGACATACAGACGGCAATTCAACAAATTCATGGGAGGAGAGCCGATGAACCTTGCCACGAAGGTACTGACCGGCCGAGCATAAAGCTCTTCTGCTGTTCCTATCTGCTCCGCCCGTCCATCGTGCAACAGGGCAATTCGATTGCCCAAGCTCATCGCTTCCACCTGGTCGTGGGTGACGTATATTGTCGTGATCTCGAGCTTTCTGTGGAGGCTCTTCAGTTCAGCGCGAGTTGCCGTGCGCAATTGGGCATCCAGATTCGAAAGCGGCTCGTCCAGCAGAAAGATTGCCGGACGTCTGACAATGGCTCGGCCTATGGCCACCCTCTGCCTCTGTCCTCCGCTGAGCTCGGCTGGTTTGGCATTGAGCAGGTGCTGAATGCTCAACATCGTTGCGACTCGATTCACGGATTCCTGAACAGAGTGGTCGCTTTCTTTGGCGATTTTTAAAGGAAAAGCAATGTTGTCAAACACGCTCAAGTGCGGATAGAGAGCATAGCTCTGGAAAACCATAGCGACATTTCTTTCCTTTGGAGTCAGATGAATGTTTCTTTCAGCTGAGGCTACCAGGCTCTCATCGAACCAAATTTCGCCGCCGGTGGGCTTCTCCAAACCGGCAATCAGATTCAAAACAGTCGATTTGCCGCATCCGCTGGGGCCAAGCAATACGAAAAACTCGTTATCAAATGTTTCAAAATGGACATCCTGCGCGGCAAATACACTGCCTCTGGTGCTCGCAAACTCCTTTGACAGATGTACCAGTCTTAGCTTCAACCTTTGATTGCTCCCCGGGTTAGCCCCTGAATGATTCGCCGCTGGAATATTAGGGCCAGTATTACCAGCGGCAGAGTGCTGAACGTTGACGCCGCCATGATGTTTCCCCATGGCGTTTGGCCGTGAAGGCCCTGGAACAAAGCGATACCGACGGGAATAGTACGCGCATGGTAATCGGTGGTGAGCATAAGAGCGAACATGAATTCGTTAAAAGCAAAAATGAAAGCAAGCAGCATGGTGGAAATTATTCCGGGCGCAGCTGTCGGGAGAATGATTTTGCGCAGGATCTGCCAACGCGAACAGCCGTCTATCAGACCCGCTTTATCAAGAACTGGCGGGATCTGTACAAAATAGCTCACCAGTATCCAGAGGGATAGTGGAAGTGTCCAGGCTATATAGGGCAGGATCAAAGCTGCATACGTATTCACCCAGCCCAGATCGGCCATTAACTTGAAAAGATAGCTGATCAGGCTGATTTGCGGAAACATGGAAACTGCCAGCACCCCGAACAATATGAATGTCTTGCCCGGCATAACGAGTCGGGCGATGCAGTAGGCTGCTAGGCTGGCTATGAATATGGTGAATACGGCACTTGCGGTTGAGACGATCAGACTGTTCCTCAGGTAATCGATGAAATGAAGTGATGGAACGGTCAGGATTGCCCGATAATTTTCCAGGGTGAAATCAAACCAGTCAAGTGTGGAGAGGAAATATGGATTGGAGCTCAGACTGGTCAGAACCATGTAAGCGAAAGGCGTAAGGCAAAAGAGCAGCATAAAGGTTGAACCAGCAAGCAAGAGGAAAGATTTTATTGTTTGCTCTCTCATTTGACTTCCTCGCTAAAACGGCCGCTTTTCATGCAGGTAACCGACAGTATCAAGGCGACGCCGAAAAGGATCGCAGACACCGCCGATCCATAGCCGAAATCGCCAATGAGAAAATAGTTGTAACCGTACAGGGAGAGTGAGGTGGTCGCACCGCCGGGACCGCCTCGGGTCAGCACATAAATGATGTCGAAGATGCGCAGTGCATCGATGGTCCTGAATATCAGTGCAACCAGCAGGGCCGGTTTGATCAGGGGCAGCGTGATGTGCGCAAATCGCTGGAACAAGGTGGCACCGTCCACTTTTGCCTGGCGGTGAAGCTCCTCTGGTACGGCGGAAATACCGGCAAGCAAAATGATAGCGACAAAAGGGGTCGTCTTCCAAGCATCTGCAATGACAAGTGAGGCAAAAGCGCTGAATTCGCTGCCCAGCCAGTTAATCGGTTCTGCAGAAATGCCGAGCTTGCGCCAGATGAAGTTTGCGAGGCCGTAATTGTAATTGTAGATGAGCTCCCAGGTGCGGGCCGATACGGCCGCCGGTATGGCCCAGGGAACAAGCACGGCAGCGCGCAGGATGGCTCGCGCAGGGGTCGGCTCATTCAATAGCAGAGCAAACATCAGCCCCAAGATCATCTCCAGCGGTACCGTAACCGCTACAAACAACAGCGTGAATCTGACCGACTGCCAGAATCCAGGGTTGCGAATCATCCAACGGTAGTTATCAAAGCCGCAAAACTTCTTCTGTAAGAATGCGACATCCAGAAAGGTGCTGTCGATCATGGTTCCGATCACCGGAACAAGGATGAATGCGCTCACAAACAGTGCAAGAGGCAGAAGGAAAAGGGAGGATTCTTTTATCTCCTTGTGATGGTTGCCTTTCATTCGCAAAACCCTGCAGTGCTATCTGGCTTGATAGCGGTCGACGACTGCTTGTGCCTCTCTTTCTGCTGATGCGAGGGCGTTCTGGGGTGTTACCATGCCGGTCAGAGCCGAATTGAGATAGCGCTGAATGACTTCGGAGAGCTGCGTATAGTACGGCAGCGTCGGTCTGGGTCGGGCGTTCGTGAAGACTTCCTGCAACCGAGTAAGATGGGGCATATCTCTCAGCACTTCGGGATCGCTGTAAAGGTCTTTCCTGCCGGGATTCCAGCCCAAATTTAATGCGAGCTTCTTTTGAGTCTCATAGGATGCCAGAAATTTAACGAGCTCCCAACCCGACTCCTTTTGATCGGAAAACCTGGATATTCCGATATGCCAACCACCCAAAGCCGATACGTTCTTTCCCGATGAGAAACGAGGCAGGGAAGCAATGGCCGTTTTTCCCTTAACGATTGAACCTGGCGCCTGGTGAAGAGACCAGGCATATGGCCAGTTTCTTTCAAACAGCGCGTTTCCGCGTTGAAAGGTTTCCCGAGCTTGTTCCTCTCTCATTTCCGTAGAAGTGCTCAAGGGAGATATTTTGTACTTGTGAATGAGATCGTGCATGAATTGAATGGCCTTCACATTCTCTTGAGTGTTCAGGGCTATCTTGCCGTCCATGATGGAAATCCCTCCGCCATTTGCGCCCACAAACTCCATGAAGTTGCAGATCAGACCCTCGTATTGAGCGCCTTGCCAGACGAATCCATGAAAGTTGGGCAAACGCTTTCGAACATGCCGCTGTACCTTTTCGGCACTCTCAACAAGCTGTTCCCAGGTTTCCGGGGCAGCTTCGATCCCGAATTGTTCCAGTAAGTCCTTTCTATAATACAGAAGGCCGCCATCTACATAGATTGGCAGAGCGATCAGGTCTCCCCGGTAGCGGTCGACGAAGTTCACTACATTTTGGAAGAAGACGTCGAGATCGATCGCGCCAGTCTCGACATAGTGCTCGATGGACTGCAGCCAGTTGGAAGCGGCAAACTGAGCAATCCATACCACATCCATCAAGAACACGTCAGGATCTTCTTTTTTCGCTTCCAGAGCTACCACCAGACTCTGACGCCGCTGATCGGTATCGGTCGGCTGGCGGAGAACATCTACCCGGATGCCTTTCTCCTGTTCGAACTGCCCAACCAGAGATTGCCAGAAATCCAGCTCGGCGGGAGCGCCTCCTACCGAAAGTGTGATACCGTCCTGCGGGCCTGTGCAGCCCATCAACTGAAGCCAGAGCAAGACATGGAAAAACAGGCCCATTGCCGACT
>JAVEVM010000414.1:0-4440 GCA_034005055.1 Desulforhabdus sp.
ATTCCAATGAACGCATCCTGAGCGAGCTTTATGGCGACCATAGCTACAACAATGGAACCGGGTTTCATTCCATCCCGTTCAGTCCCCTGGTTAGTAATTTTCGTCTTCTAAGCATTCTGAGTACTGCCTACAATGAGTCGCCCCAGCACTTCGATCCGATGCAGATCATTGGAGACGAAGACGATCTCGCCTATTATCGCCATCGCGCTGCCGGCCTGCTTAGCCATGAAGCGTGGCAAGATCGTAATTTGGGAGTAAAATTGATCGGACTGACCCGCTATCAAGAAAAAATACCGACTCTTCTGCACATGCTGGGGGACCGGACTCCCGCCTCAAGAATAAAACGCATGTTCGGGGGAGATTTTAAGCAGGTCGGCTTCATTCGAAGGAATATCGTGCACGCTCTGCAGGTGATGAATGAGCTCAATCCGGACGTGGAGCAGCATCTATTGATTGCCATCCAGGATCCATACTTTGAGGTACGTTCTCAGGCCTGCCGGACAGCCGCCCATTTCGGCCGATTTCTGGCCGGCAAAGAGGAATGGTTTCAGGCTCTGCTGAGGTGCTTGCAGGACAAGTCCTTCGAGGTCATACTGGAAGCGGCCAAGGCATTGGGTGAGGTTGGTGTGAACGGGGAAGCGCTGGAAGTGCTGATGACCCTTAGAGAGGATTTACGCTGGCAGGTTCGTGACGCGGCGCTGAAAGGAATAAAACGACTCATCGAACGGCGAATCATCTCCCCTTCGCCGGAAATTCTCGAACAGGTTGCCACTTTTGTGCTCACCGCAACCGATTTCAGTCCATATTTTTCCATCAAAGAAACATACAAGAGCATAGAAAATTGCTGCCGGGAAAGAACGTCCAGTGACAATCAACTGGAACAACCGCTGATGCTCCCCGACGCCGCAGCAAGGAAATGAAGACATGATTTACGCCCTTTGCAATACACTGATCGAGAGCTCAGACGTTTTCTCGTTCTGCCGTCTGGTTAACTACATCACGTTTCGCTCCATCATGGCGGCGCTCACTTCGGTAATTTTTATTTTTCTCTTCAGTCGCCCGTTTATCCTCACCATGCATCGACGCTGCTTCTGGGACCAGGTGCGAGAAACCGGCATCCGATCGGCATTCGATAAGAGCGGCACACCAACCATGGGAGGGCTGCTTATCATTGGCGCCGTGCTGAGCTCCATGGTCCTTTGGGGCAGCTGGCGCAACCCCCTGTTGCTTTGCTCGCTGGCGGGTATGATCTGGTTCGGCTTGATCGGCTTATGGGACGATTATTCCAAAGTAAGAAGTCGGAGCGGTGACAGAGGAATGTCGGAGCGTACCAAGCTCATTTTACAGGGCCTGTTCGGGATTGGCTTTGCCTGGGCCTGCGTGGGCCCGCTCGCTCCCCTCGATTCGCTGGCTACCAAATTGTACGTACCCTTCTACAAGCATCCGTTGATCGATCCCGGACCGTTCCTCTACGGTATGTTCATCTTCTTTTTCATCATTTTCGTCTCCAACGCGGTCAATATTACCGACGGGCTTGATGGACTCGCCATTACACCCTCGCTTTTTGTCGTATCGGTTCTTGCTGTTTTTGCCTATGTGGAAGGCAACCGGATCTATTCCGGGTATCTTTATTATCCATACCTGCGCGGCGCCGGCGAGCTGACGGTTTTCGCTGCCGCCTTCGCAGGTGCGGGATTGGGCTTTCTTTGGTACAATGCTTATCCGGCTCAAATCTTCATGGGCGACACCGGTTCACTTGCCATCGGAGGAACCATGGCGGTCCTTTCCGTATTGCTCAAACAGGAAATGCTTTTCCCGCTGCTGGGTGGACTATTCATTGCCGAGGCAATCACCAGTCAGATTCAAGACAAGATCGGCGTCCAGTGGATCGGCCGGCGTATCTTTTATCGAGCGCCGCTGCACCACAATTTGCAGCACCTTGGGATCGCTGAAACGAAGGTTGTGATCCGCCTGTGGATCGTGGCCGGAATATTGGCCCTGATTTCCCTGGCAACTTTGAAATTGCGCTGAAATCGCCCATAAGGAAAAAGAAATGGTCATTCTTATCTTGGGGGCCGGAGCCCTGGGCAGCCTCATTGGGGCAAGATTGTCGCAGACAGACGCACGCGTGCTGCTGTTGACAACCGATCGGCGGCATATCCGGGCAATCCTGGATGGCGGTCTCATAATCGATGAGCTGGATGGCTCTCAGAGTCGCTTTTCTATACCCGGCTACTCCAATCCTCGTGACTTTGGCGAAAAGGCCGATCTGGTGATCGTGACCGTCAAAAGCTATGATACAGCAACGGCGGTAAGCAGCGTCGCCGGATGCTGTCATGGCTCCACCCTCTTTCTGACGCTTCAAAACGGAATCGGAAACTGGGAGCACATATCTCAATTGAAGGGCGAGCAGAACGTTTTGGCCGGGTCCACTGCGCAGGGAGCCACCATGGTGGAACCGGGCAGAATTCGGCATGGGGGCAACGGCCAGACCTTCATTGGTGAATTCAACGGGCCGCCCACGGAGCGTGTGCAGCAAATGATCGATCTGTTCAGGCCGGCGCATTTGGAGGCTCATGCCAGCGATCAAATGCAGAGGCTGATTTGGGAGAAGCTGCTGATCAATGTCGGGATCAATGCGATTACGGCGCTTACCGGCATCCGCAACGGCTCGATTGCAGAGCGCGAGGCCGCTCGCGAGCTGTCTCAGACCGCTGTTCGAGAAGCGCTCGAGGTCGCACGAAAGAAAGGATTTGCCATCGGCGACGAAATCGTCGAACGGGTTATTGCCGTCGCCAGGGCAACGGCCAGGAATCGCTCTTCCATGGGCCAGGATGTGGATCGCAGCAAAGGGACCGAGATCGATGCCATCAACGGCGCCATAGTCCAATTCGGCCGAGAGATGGGCATCGCGACTCCTGTCAATTATACGCTTACCCAACTTGTCCGGACTGTTGAAGCCGGATACTTGATGGAGAAGGGGGCCAACCATGAATAAACGCATCACCGTACCGGATATTCTGGGTGCCAAGGGCAGGCGCAAGCTCACCATGCTGACCGCTTACGATTTCCCCACTGCCCGTTGGGTCGATCAGAGCGGGGTGGATATGATACTGGTGGGAGACTCGCTGGCCATGGTCGTCCTGGGCCACGAAGATACCCTCTCGGTCGGCATGGAAGAAATGATCCACCATACGAAAGCGGTGAGTCGTGCCGCCGAACGGGCGCTGGTGATCGGCGACATGCCCTTTCTGTCTTACCAGGCTGGCATAGAACAGGCGGTGCTCAATGCCGGCCGTTTCTTGAAGGACGGGAGAGCCCAGGCCATCAAGCTGGAAGGGGGGGCGCGCGTTCTTCCGCAAGTCAAAGCCATTGTGGCGGCGGGGATCCCGGTGCAGGGGCATCTGGGCCTGACTCCTCAAAGTGCGGCTCAAATGGGCGGTTTCAAGGTACAGGGGAAAACCGCCGAAGCGGCCAAAGCGTTGATTGACGACGCTCAGGCGCTTTCCGAGGCGGGCTGCTTCAGCATTGTGCTGGAAGCCATTCCGGCTCCCATCGCGGCGCGCATCACGGAGGCCGTCCCGATCCCCACTATAGGCATCGGTGCCGGCCCTGACTGTGACGGGCAGGTGCTGGTAATCCACGATGTGCTGGGGCTTTTCGACCGCTTCATCCCCAAATTCGTCAAACAGTACGCCCGCCTTGGGGAGCCAATACAGGAAGCTCTGACGCGCTATCGAGAAGAAGTTGAAAAAGGTCTCTTCCCCGGCCCCGAGCACACCTTCACTATGGATGAAAAGGAAGCAAAGAAAGTGGCCGACGTTTAGGGCGCCTAAGAGCCTTGTATAACAATGACTCTGTTCCAGGGGATGGGGTGAATTCCAGGTTACATAACTACTGAAGACTATCCCTCTTTACAGTTCGTGCTCTCACACTATCAGAATCATTTTCACAGCAACTTGATCTCGCGAGCCAGCCAACAAGCCACGATCTCCTTTCGAAACCTGAGAAGCGAATTCCGTGATTAGAGAAGTGTATAGAATGATAAGAACAGGCTTCATGGAGGAACGATCATGCCCAGATCCTTTGCCGAAATAGAAGAGCAAGCACGCCTGCTGTCAGCTGACGAACGGGCGCGGCTTGCCGAAATTCTGCTGGAATCGCTGCAGGAAACCCCTTTGTCGGAAGTGGAGGCTGCCTGGCAGCGAGGATTGAAGAAAGGGTAGCAGCCTATGACCGAGGAGAAGCGACAACGTATCCAACTGAGGATGTGTTTGCCGAAGCCAGGCGCATCAGCCGATGAAGCGCGCCCGGTTTGTCGCCGCCGCACGCCGGGAGCTCCTTGCTGAAGTGGCTTATTACAGCGAAGTGGAACCTGGCTCACGGAAGCATTTTACCAAAGCGATCAAGGAAGCGACTGCCCTGGCGCTAAC
Source organism: Desulforhabdus sp. (assembly GCA_034005055.1). Lineage (GTDB taxonomy): Bacteria > Desulfobacterota > Syntrophobacteria > Syntrophobacterales > Syntrophobacteraceae > Desulfoferrobacter. The sequence goes on from JAVEVM010000414.1 coordinate 4,434, forward strand.
ATTTCCC
>JAVEVM010000415.1:0-4433 GCA_034005055.1 Desulforhabdus sp.
TGAAGTGAACCCAGCTGGGCTCTTCGTATCAACTCTGTGCCGGGGGCGATTGTCTTTTCCTGCAAAACAGTCTTTGATTCAATTGACTGTAATATGTTTGCCTTACTCATTTCAGTTCAAATCGAACTTCAATTTTGTTTCTCCTATACGCACTAGAATTTCTGTCCAAAAGGCGCTATATGAGCTTTTGAGATCATCTAGTATCGATAAAATAGTGTGTATACAAGGGGTAATTCCAGGGGGATTAAGTAGTTAGAAGGTTTACCCAATCAAACATTTTAGGCAGGTATCTTTAGACACATAATAGCAACATGATAATGATTACAGACCACCGAAAAGACCTGATTCTCGTCCTCTTCATACTTGCACTTCAATCAGGCTTAGATCACCCTCGGATCGAGCCTGTACGGAAAAAATTGCAGAGGCTTTGTTAATTGGTCCAGAATTTCGCTCGCAGGAGAACGTCGTGTAAGAAGCTCTGGGGCGATAAAGACCTGATGGTGGCGAATATCGCAAAATGCGGATGCCCCACTGTTTTGGGAGGGAACATGGAAGTTCGAAATGGCGGTCCTGTTTTGGTAATTGACGATGACAAAGCCATTTGCAGTCTTTTTGAAGATGCCATCTCCATGTGGGAAATGAAATGTGACAGTGTGTGCGATCCGATTGCTGCATTGGATTGCCTCAAGATGAATGAATATGAAGTGGTTTTCATAGATGTTTACCTGCCGGTAATCAGTGGCCTCGAATTGATACCACAAATAACGAAGTACTGTCCGAGCTCCAAAATCATTATTATGACCGGCCATGCGGACAAGGAAATTGCCATAAAAGCGCTTCGCCTGGGTGCCTTTGATTTCCTGGAGAAGCCGTTTGAGGCACAGATTCTCTACCATGTTCTGCAACGTGCCCTTGATGCTCGGCAATCTGAACAGCAACAAATTACCTTGCTTGAGGAGCTCAAGGAGAGTCAGCAGGAGCTTACTGAACATAAAATGCGTCTGGAACATTTGAATACCCAACTTATGGAAACAAATAAGGCTTTGACCATCTTTGCGCAAAACATAGACCGTGAACGGGAGAACGTTCAGAAGCGCATAGTACTTAGATTAAAGTCTGTTGTTGCGCCTGCTATCGAAGGACTTAAAAGGGACAAAAACTTGGCCAAATATGGAGCCGAGCTGGATGGAATAATCAGGTCGATGATTGAGGAGCTCATGGATGATATGTCTACAGAGGGAAAAATCGCTTCGATTCTTTCTTTCACGGAACTTCGCATTGCTTCTCTAATTAAAAATGGCTTGACTACGGACGAGATTGCCGATCAACTCAATGTTTCTCCCAGTACTGTCAGAACTCACCGGAAAAATATTCGCAAGAAATTAAAGATTAACAACGCCCAGTACAGCCTGAGAAATTTCCTCTTGAGCAAATCTCAAAACACTATGGCCCATAATAGCTGAAAACTTCCGAGAGCTGGGGCAATGAGGGAGGCAGGTAAATGTAACTATGGGGCCAGCAGGGGTGTACAAGATCTGCAAAGGCGCGATAGTTTTGATATCTGATCCTGATTAAGGCTATCGAACTGCAGACCGCATCGTCTTGTGATCATGTTGCTAAAGCTGGCGTATGAATCGATTTGGGCATCGTAGATTACCCTGCATGGGATGCGTGCAAGATGAAAATCTTTTCCTGTAGAAAAGATATCAACTTCGACATAGTATTCATCTTTCGATTCGCGATCGGCGGTGTATTCGAATGCGACACCGCCCTGACTGATATCACGAATCCTTCCTATTTTCTGAAAATTTGGACGAAAGGTAAGAAAAACTTCACCGTCTGCACGGTAACGTTCGTGCTTGCGACGCTCTACCTCAGCTCTAATAGCCATTTACGTCTGTCTCCTACCGCCGATCACCACCACGGAGATCCTTCAGCGTCAAATCCTTTTGGAATTTCGTTATCGAATCTTCATGCAGCCCCTTGAATCTGCTGCCGCTTATCATAAAATGTTGTGAAAATGAAAATAGAGCGTAGTTGGTATCCTTGAGAAGGGGGATTTAAGAAGGTATAAAGTAGGTAGGTCTTCCTACCCAGTAAGCGCAAGAGAGACGGCATATCAAGTGCTTGTTAACTATTTGACAGCCGCTAACGACATGATTGCACACCTGCTCCTACGGAGGCGTTCGGAAGACTGCTTGCTTTCGTTGACGGGCTTATTGGGAAAGCAGAGCAACATTGATACAAGTTGCGTGCAGCGGGGATCAGGGTGCAAGAAGTTACCTCAAGCAGCCACAGCATAGGTAAAATCATCAAGAATTAATTTAATAAGGGGGTTGCCGCTTTGTTAAACATTGCCGAATCATTAAAGAGACAACGTGAGCAGATTCTCGATGATGGCAGCGAAGAAATGCTGAGCCGTCACACCAGCCTGCTCGAGATAGCTATCATTTCCCTCTACAACCGGCTCGTTAACAGCCTCAAAGTGGATGCAGCGACATTTAGATCGAGCGGAGCGGTGGTGGCCATGAGTGCCTTCGGGCGCGGATTGATCGCTCCCAGGCAAACCGTATCCCTACTTATTCTAATGGCGGAATCCTCATCCTGGCAGGAGAGCTGGATTGATGAAATTGCCGATCCATTGATCGAGGCGGGCTGGAATGTCGAAGTGGAGCGAGGCTCGATCAACCGTTTGGCCGAGAAGGCTCGACAGGATTTTGCATTTTTCTTGCGACTGCTTGAAGGCAGATACATCTCCGGCCATCGCCAGCTTGCGGAGCAGCTCGATGATGAGCTGGAAGCATTAATAGACAAACACCAGGATTCGTTTCTGACAGAGCTGTACGGTTCTGTTAAAGCTCGCGAAGAGCAATTGAAGCGACCCGAAAATTGGCTGGCGCCGGATTTGATCGGCAATCCCGGAGGACTGGCAAACATCGGCTCGATCCGTCTGGCTTGTCGTATCGCCTCACATATCCGTTGTCTCGATGATGCGATTTTTCAAGGCTATCTGGATCGTCAGGAGGTGGATTTTCTGCAGCAGGCGGAAAAGAAATTTACCCGCCTTATCAGCCTGCTCCAGTCCTTGGATGGACAATCTGAAGGCGTCCTTCGCATCGAGCAACAGGAACTGCTCGCCAACCAACTGGGCTATTCGGCCAGAGTCGGATTTTTGCCCGTAGAGACGTTTATGCAGGAAATTTATCAGCTCCTGCATGGAGTTACTTGTATCTCTCAGGAATTCTGGGAGCGGCTGCAGGAGACGCGATCGAATGCCGTGCTGGGTGATGATGTACCTGTTGACCCATTAGAGACAGGTCTAGTGGTAAGGCAGGGGAAGATTCAGCTCCAGTCCGAGCTCTACCCCGCAACAGCCGGCCATCTTGTTCATCTCTTCCACTTGGCGGCTAAAGAACGACTGGGATTTACCAACATCACCCGCCAGTGGATTCATCATCATCGCAACGTACTGGACACAGCCGCGGGGTCTCCAATGCTGAGAGATGAACTGCTGGGGATCATCCGTACTGACGATTCCAAGCTGGAAGTATTTCGCCGATTCTACAACCTGCGTCTCATGACTTCCCTAATTCCGGAGCTGGCTGCTGTGCACGGACTCGTGCAGCACGATGCGTTTCACATCTACCCGGTGCATGAACATCATCTGCGCACACTTGCCGAATTGAAGAAACTGTTTGACGGCGAATACTTGCATCTCGAGCCGGAATTGACCAAGATAGCCCAGCGCATGGAGGACCCAACCTTGCTTTTCGTTGCAGCCCTGCTGCATGATATCGGCAAGAGTGCGGGCCGGGATCATGCCTTGCACGGCAGTGAGATGATTCCTTCCATAATCAGGCGAATAGGTCTGGGTCCGGAGGAATCCGACATTCTGCAGTTCATGGTCGCTCAACACCTGTTACTCATGGACAACGCGTCTCTAAGAGATCTCGCCGATGAGGAAATGCTGGCGCAGTGCGCACTTGTCATTAAGACCCCCAAGCAGCTGGATTTTCTTGCTCTTTTGAGCTTTGCCGATTTGATGGCAACGGGTCCACGTGCGCAGCAGAAATGGCGGGATACGCCGGTTATGGCCCTTTACGAGCGAGTGAGCCATTTGCTGGAAAAGGGTGAGCCAAGTCCGCAGGCTATCGCGGAACGGATTGAACAGGTGAGAAAGGAGGTGGAGGGGGAGGTCGCCGACCTGATCGGCAAAGTCGAACTGGAAAGCTACTTTGAACAATTGGCGCCTCGATACCTCCTTTCAATGCCGCCGGGCTCCATTGCGAAACATCTGCGCATGGAATGGGAGCTGCAGCATTCGGAGGAGCCGTTCGTTTGGGAAGCAATCGCTACAGACGGCCTGGCTGCAGTTACCCTACTCAGCAAGGAAGCATCGGGATTGTTGGCCAAGGCCGCCGGCATCCTCACTC
>JAVEVM010000416.1:0-4433 GCA_034005055.1 Desulforhabdus sp.
ATTAAAGCCAGCCCTTTTAGATTGCTCTGCCCTTTATCAACATAATAGATCCTTGAACCGAGAACCTCGATGTAATTGGACTTGTATGGGGAAAGTCCGCTGAGATGTCCTGCGTTGGTCCACTAATTCTCCATCGCCCAATATCCGTTTATATCCGTGCATAGCAGCTGCTCTCTGTTGCCTGCAAAATATCCCCTAACCGATCAAGAAAATTCCTCCTGTCCTGATCTTTCTTCGCAAATCCTATCCCTCGAACGATGATGGGATGCGCCCCTGGGGCATCTATTCGTGCTTTTCTTGGCATATCCTCTCTATACGGAACATACGGAAAAATTTAAATGATGAGAATGTCCACCGACTTCTTCCAAGACTGGCATGTTGTTTGCTTAAAAAGATGGTTCCCTTTTCAGATCAGCTAACATTATCAGGAGAAAATTATGCGGAAAATGAGACTCACATTGGTTCTTGCTACGGCTCTTTTGACCCTCAGTACCGGTATCTGCCTCGCTCAGGAAATCCTGAAAATCGGAATCCTTGCCAAAGACGGCCCGGTAAAGGCTATCAAAATGTGGAAATCCACCGCCGATTTCTTGACAGCCAACATCCAGGGAACGAGCTTTGAGATCGTGCCGCTCGGCTTCGAGGATGTGTACCCGGCCGTCGAGGCGGCAAAGGTCGATTTTTTTCTGGTCAACTCATCCATGTTCATCACTGCCAAAGTCAAGTATGGCGCGACAGCTGTGGCCACTCTGGTCAATTCCAGAAAAGGCCAGCCCCTGGAGTCCTTCGGCGGTGTCATCTTCACGGTTGCCGACAATAACGAAATCAATTCTTTGGCCGACTTGAAGGGCAAGACTTTCATGGCGGTTGACAAGACCTCTTTCGGCGGCTGGCAGATGGCCCTCAAGGAGATAATGGACGCGGGGCTCGACCCAAACCGTGATTTTGCAAAACTCGAGTTCGGCGCTAAGCACGAAAATGTGGTTCTGGCGGTGCAAAATGGCGCAGTGCAGGCCGGTACGGTCAGAACGGACACTCTTGAGCGGATGGCGGCAGACGGCACTGTGGAAATGGAGGAATTTAAGATCATCAATAAACAATCGTATCCCGATTTTCCATTTGTTTGCAGCACCGCTCTCTACCCAGAATGGCCGCTGGCGAAAATCCAGAAGACCTCAGATGCGATTGCAGCAAAGGTTGTTGAGGCGCTCAAGAAGATGAAACCTGAAGATCAGGCTGCAAAGGATGCCAAGGTTGTTGGCTGGGTCGCCGCACTGGACTACACTCCCGTTGAAGAATTGCAGAAGACTTTGAAGATCGATGCGTTTGCCGAATAACTGACAAATGATCCCGAAAGACCGATTTGGCCTTAAAGGGCAAGAGTGCATTCCTTTTGGGCTTCGTCGGCTTCAGCAAAACATGGGGGGTGGTAATGCCCCCCAAAGATTTGTGTCAACCTGCCCTAGATTGGCTTAGAAGCAGTAGCCATTTGCCATACATGCAAGGGAGTACGAGATGTTCGAGAATTTATCCAAAGTTGGCCTCAGGACAAAACTGCTTGTCCCAACCACTGTTTTGCTGGTGTTGTCCATAGCCGGCCTGGCATTTACGCTTATGCTGGTTCAACAGAAGCTCCTGGGCCGATCTTCGGCTGTCATCACCGCGACCCTGCAGAAGGCCAATGGCCAGAATCAAGATCAGTTCACCAGACTCGGGGCCAGCCTGAAGGAGAGCCTGGAGAAAATGTCGGAAGCCGCGACCTATTCTCTGACGGCAAACACCAGGGTTACTCTGGAGCAGGAGAGGAGCAAGATCGAAGCTCAATGGGAAACGAATCTTAAGGAACATGCCAACGCAATTGCCATGTTGCTGGCCCGGGTCGCTCCTGCCGCACTCCTTTCCAATAACTTCATGGATCTCATTTCCTATGCCAAATCGGCATCTCAGAATCCAGATGTAATCTACGCCGTTTACTTGAAAACCGACGGCAGCCCCCTTACGCGCTACCTTGATAAGAAAGATCCCACCATCCAGGAGCTGCTCAAGGCAAACCAAAGCAGCAACCCAACCGAAGGGGTGATCGCCGCATCCAAAGCCCACAAGCAATTATTTGTGGTGGAGAAGCCGGTGGAGCTTGACGGGCAGGTTTTGGCGAAAGTGGTCCTCTGTGTCAGCAGACAGGGGCTGCAGAGCCACATTGCGGATTTATCGCAACGATTCACAGCGATGATCGACAGCAATGCCGAAGCCGTACAGGGAGTCCTGCAGCAAGAGTCAACTAAAGTCACTCAAAATATGAGCCAGCTGGTGAATGAGGTGGTTCAGACCAATCAATCCTCTGCTTCCGCTATCGAACAGAGTGTCGTTCAATCGTCAGACACGGTATTGAGTCGCACCAAGCAAATTGCCGCAGCTGTCGGAGTGCCGGCCGTGGTGGTGATGTTTGTTTTACTGTTCTTCATTCTGACCACCCTTTCCAGGCGTATCCAGAACTGTGTCAATGATCTGTCCAAAACGGCGGATCACGTGGCGGACGCCTCCAAGCAAATGGCTTCTTCCAGCGAATCCCTGGCGGATGGAGCCTCGCAACAGGCGGCCTCCATTGAAGAGACGTCAGCGACCCTGGAGGAAATGGAGTCCATGTCGCGACAAACCGCAGCCAACGCCCAGGGGGCCAGCACCATCATGGTGGAGACGAGCGCTGCCCTGGATGGAGCCAATAAGTCCATGATCGACTTCAGCCAGTCAATGGACCAAATTTGTCAATCCAGTGAAGAAACGCAGAATATCGTCAAAACCATCGACGAAATCGCCTTTCAGACCAATCTGCTCGCTTTGAATGCTGCTGTAGAGGCAGCCCGGGCGGGAGAAGCGGGGGCCGGCTTTGCTGTGGTTGCGGACGAAGTGCGCAATCTGGCTATGCGAGCTGCTGAGGCGGCCAAGAGCACGGCCCAGCTCATAGACGGCTCAGCCAAAATGGTGCATTCAGGCTCAATTCAACTGACTCAAATTAAGGCCAGTTTTGATGGGCTGCTGCGAAAAGCCGGAAAAGCAACGGAGTTGATCAATGACATCAGTCTGGCATCCCAGGAGCAGGCCCGGGGTGTTGAACAGATAAATAAAGCGGTGGCAGAAATGGACAAAGTGATCCAGAATAATGCCGCAAGTGCCCGGGAATCGGCGGCAGCTTCTGAAAACATGAATATCCAGGCCGCTCAACTGCACCAACTGGTGGAGACTCTAGTAACGATCGCAGGAACCACCCAAAATGATGGTGGCAGGGAGCCCGACAAAACCCGTGCCCTCCTTCGACCTTCCGCCAACAGGCACGTGCTCGGGGCAAAAGAAACCAAACTGCTTTCGGCAAGAACCGGAGGCGATGGAAAAGCGGGTGGCAGAGCTCGGCCGGATCAGATCATTCCTTTTGACGAGGCAGAGCTCCCCGATTTTTGAGGCATAGGTTTCCGCAGAGTTAGCGTGCATCAAAAAAATGAAGAATGTCCAAGGCATTGACCCAGCGGCGAACAATGCGGCCCACCATCCCGACAATCCGCTTTGTTTAAGCAAGGATCCTGCCTTCAGATACCAGCAGAAACCTATGCTCAAACCGGGCACCTTGAGAGTGCTCAGTTTGTTCTGCAGGGCTGCAACTCCAAAGCCTGCCAGCGCACTCACTGCCAGCGACCATTCCAGGTAGTGACGCCCCGGAGCGCTAAATTTATTAAGGACCGGGATGTGGTACATCAACTTGGCCATCGGGGTCGCATTCCCCACAACGGCAACCAGGGCGAAACACATCACCAGGCTCCAAAACCACATTCGGACGTTGCCACGGCAGGACACCATACCGATTAGAGCGAGGCATGAGACCCACGTATCCGGCGAGCTCCCACATATTCCACCGGCCGAAGTACTCGACAGCGTAAAGGGATGAAGTCGAGCCTCCGAACAGGTAAGGGAAAAGTGGCTGCAGCAACTGGACGGGCGGCACCGCAAACAACGTGAATTCCTTGAAGCTCATATCGATGCGCAGACTGTGCCTGGTCAGCTCCAGGGTCGAAATCAGCTGGACAGCGGCCAGCCCGAGCCCTAGTGGGACCATGGACCCGGTGCGGCCGCAATAGCACATGAATTTTTCGCGAGCAAAGCCCCCGCGAAGACCACATATAAACCGCCAAGGATCAGAGCATACATGGTTATCTGCGGATGGCCGGCCAAGCTCATGCATCCCACGGCGACGGCCCCCAGCACAAACCAAAATCTTGAAAAGAAAACGTTCTTGAACGGCGCCAGGTGTATGTTATATATTTAACAAACCTGGCAGAGCTTTTGTGTACTTTATAGTAATCAATTCTAGTTCTCTTCTTTATCTGTATACATCGGGGGGGAGGAATGGAGAGGATCTTCATGCGCAGGCGCGGTTAAGGGCCTTC
>JAVEVM010000417.1:0-4430 GCA_034005055.1 Desulforhabdus sp.
GGAATCGATCCTACCTATAGCCCATTGCATAACTCCGCAAAAACAGAGTTGAAGCTAATATCGTGCAAAACACTGCCTCCTGCAATGGGGTATATTACCCAAAATATCATGGGGAAAGGAAGTATTGGTCGGCATTGCCATGGAAGTGGATGACGGAATGCGATTGTTCCTTGGTGCCCCCGGCAGGATTCGAACCTGCGGCACCGAGATTAGGAATCTCGAGCTCTATCCGCCTGAGCTACGGGGGCCACGATGGTCGAAAGAAGCTAACACAGGGCGAAAAAGGTGTCAATCACGAGCAGCAATCCGAAGCAATTCTCATCCGCAAAATGAAAATTTGCAGCGCTGGCGAGGCAGACTTCAAACCTGGAAATGGGAGCGGCGTTTTTTCTGATAACGGCCCATGATGACTCCGATTACCCAGCCGGAAAGAAGCACCAAAGAGCCAGCTATAAACCAGCGAATTTTCTGAGATATTTTTAAGTCTTCCATTTCCTCACTCAGTGAGCGAACATTTTCCTGGGCCTGAGCGAGTGCAGATTTGGTCGAATCGTACTCCTGTTTCAGGCTCAAATAGTCGGCGGCTCCAGTTTTGAAAGACTCGTACTCCGCCTCCAATTTTTCCAACTTATCGGTACTCGTCTGCAGTTGCTGCATTAGCTCGTTTTGTTTTTGTGACAGTTTGTTGTTGTCTTCCAGGGCGGATGTGAGCTGTGCTTTCAGGGTGGAGCTCAGCGTTTTGGCCTGGGCTGCCCAGAAGGGCTGGTCAACCAGGTATTTGTTCAATATCCAGCCTTCGGTGGTCTCCTCTCCTTCCTTCACAATCCGAACATCGCTCCAGTCGTCCTTTTGACCGGTTATTTCGACCATTGCCCCCGATGAGAGCGTTCCTATAACGCGGTAACCGGTGCCGGGCCCGGAGCGAAGGTTGACTTTGCATAAGTCGTCTACATAGGCTGTAGTAGCAGCCGAGATTGGCAGATTCGTGTACAATAAGCCGCAAATTACTATGCTAATCAGATAGAGTGTTTTCTTCATCCGTTCCTTCCATTTAATAAGAAGTGTTCATCCTTTTAATTCATACCCGAACCGGGAGCCATTATAGGGATAGAATGGGAGACACACAAGGCCAATTCATGGCGAGAGTTTGACGTACGCTCCCAATTGCTTTACTCTTGTGCTGCCAACGGATCAAGAGAAGGAAGAACTTCGACATGCTTGTAGATACTCACGCACATCTGGATTTTCCCGAAATGGCACAGGATCTGAGGTCGGTACTGGGGCGCGCCGAAGCGAACGGAATCGGACAGATAATAACGATCGGCATCAGCCTCGCAAGCAGCAAAAGCGCCATCGCATTGGCCGCGGACCATGCCAATGTTTTTGCCACCGTGGGAATACATCCGCACGGGGCCTTTGATCTGGATGAGGAGAATTGCGCAACGATTCGCACCCTCGCTCGACGAGAGAAAGTGGCTGCAATCGGGGAAATAGGTCTGGATTATTACCGGGACCGCCAACCCAGGCAAATCCAAAGAACCTGCTTGCGCCGGCAGCTGGAGATTGCGTCCGAGCTGAGGCTGCCGGTAGTGTTCCATGTCCGCGATGCTTATGACGATTTCCTTCAAATAGTCCAAGAGTACACGGACAGCTTGGTTGGCGGCGTGATGCATTGTTTTTCCGGTACGTGGGAGACTGCCGAAAAATGCCTGGACTTTGGCTTCTACCTCTCCATTCCGGGTACGGTCACCTATCCGAAGGCTCAAATCCAGCAAGAAGTAGCGATGCGTGCGCCTCTCGACCGGCTGCTGGTCGAAACCGATGCTCCTTTCTTAGCGCCGGTCCCTCACCGGGGAAAGGTCAACGAGCCTTCCTTTGTGCTCCACACCGCACAAAAGATCGCGCAATTGAGGCGCTGCGGTCTGGAAGAAGTTGCCGGACAGACTTCCAGGAATGCTCAAAGAGTGTTCTTGCTGCCGGCTGTATAGGACACGGAGATGCGGGGGCAAGCGAATGAGGGATTGAGATGGGCGGCGCTGTAGTGGGATTTCAGCCATCATGGTGACAAGCGCAAAATATGTGTTCCGCACAATCGAGCCGATCATTCTGGCCTCGGTTTCACCGCGGCGCAAGGAACTGCTGCACTCGATGGGACTCGTTTTTGAAATCGTTCCGAGCAACTCCGATGAGAGCAGATCCTGCGGCGCTTCGCCCAATGCCGCAGCCCTCAACTGGTCAAGAGAAAAGGCCGGCTTGGTGGCTGACCTGTATCCGAATAAGTGGGTGCTGGCTGCCGACACCATCGTCGTCCAGGAGGACCAAATTCTGGGCAAGCCGCGCGATCCTCAAGACGCGAGAACGATGCTCGGCCGACTCAGCGGAAAAATGCACAAAGTCATTACCGGAATTTGCCTGATAAGGAACGATCGAAGGTTTGAGCGAACGGAAGCGGTAGAGACGCAAGTTCGTTTCAAGCACCTGACGGAGAGGGAGATAGAGGCATACGTTCTGACCGGAGAGCCGCTTGATAAGGCCGGGGCTTACGGAATTCAGGGGATGGGCGCTTTTATGGTAGAATCCGTCGATGGATCGTACACGAATGTAGTGGGTCTTCCCCTTTGTAAGACTCTGAGCTGGCTGCTTGAGTTGGGAGTTATTGAGCCGCGGGCTTCCGAATAAGATAATAGAAAGAGGTCGCTACTATGTTTTCCATTGCAGACAATCAGAGCGCCATTCGAAAGCGGATGGCTTCAGCCTGTGCTCGGGTAAATCGCGATCCGGCAGGCGTGCAGCTGATCGGTGTGACCAAAACGGTCGCTCTGGATCGCATTCGAGAGGGGGTAGAGGCCGGCCTCACCATTCTCGGAGAAAATTATGTTCAAGAAGCCGGCAAGAAGGTAGGAGCCCTGCAGGACCTTGAGGTAACGTGGCATTTTATCGGTCACCTGCAGTCGAACAAAGCAAAAACGGCAATAGAATTATTCGATTTGATTCATACAGTCGACCGCAAGAGTCTTGCCCGTGAGCTCAACAGTCTGGCACAGAAAAGAGGGCAAGCGGTTAACATTCTTCTTCAGGTCAACGTCGGTGAGGAAGAAACCAAAAGCGGCACATCTCCCACGGAGCTTTCTTCTTTGTTCAGCTATGCTTCGTCTCTGGACGGTCTTTCGGTAAGAGGGCTGATGACTCTTCCGCCCTACCTGGATGATCCGGAGCAGGTGCGCCCCTTTTTTCGTCAGCTGCGCGAATCCCTCGATCGGATGCGCGATCGGGCGCGCCGGCCGGAGCTCCTGACCGAGCTGTCGATGGGCATGAGTCACGACTTTGAAGTGGCTATTGAAGAGGGAGCTACCCTGATCCGTGTTGGTACGGCGCTGTTCGGGGCAAGGAAAGCAGCTTCTGATCGTTGAAGAGAGCTAAAGCCTGAGGGATGCGAATTTCAGACTGTCAGTCTATGGAGCATTACAGCCTTCCGGACAATGCCAGTAGTTTTTGGGCAAGGATGCTCCTTCCTTGATTCGCTTGACCCATTTTCTGCCGCAAATAGCGCACTGTAGGTGCATGGGCGGCGCCTTTTGAAGGAGGAAGACACCCACTTTCAGCAGTTCTTTCTCAGTCGGAGCTCTCGGTCCAGCCACTGATCGAACCTTTCCATCTTAAAGACAACAGATTGAAGAATAGAGATCAGCAACCGAGGGCAAGAAAATGCGATGGCCAGGAACGCTGGCTCTGTTTTCACCTGGCAGCCCCGCTGTCTCTCAGTGACCGGTAGCTTTGCGTCCCAACCTCTCGGAAGGTTTGCCCTGCGGTGAAGCTTGATCTCAACCTTGTTGGCAGGTATATCTCACAAAATCACAATAATAGATGACGTCCCCAAAAGCACGATATTTTTTGCCATGGTAGTCGAAAATAGATCGCCGATCCTGTTTGATCCCAGGAAAAGAGCCCACAATTGCCGATTGTCTCCTTCTTGATTTTTATTGTGCGGTAAAAAGGTAAAAACCGCCTCGCTGGCTTCGGCCAGGGCGTATTGGGACAGCTCCTGGAGCGGGCTGTGATCGCAGGATTTGAAGCTCAACCAAGCCGACAAGATCACAGGGAGAGTTACGGCAAATAAGGCAGGATGGTCGGATGGACGGAAAACCGGAAGAGGCAGCGATAATTATCGGGGTGGACACTGGAGGGACCTTCACCGATTTCATCTTCAAACGGGGTGAAAATTGGGATGTGTACAAGGTACTCTCTACCCCATCTAATCCTGCGCAGGCTGTTCTCGAGGGTTTGCAGCAGATAGCTGGGAGCTCGCCCAATCAGCTGGTGCACGGCTCCACCGTCGCAACAAATGCGATTCTGGAGAGGAAAGGGGTCAGGACCGCTTTTATTGCCAACAATGGTTTTGAGGATATCCTCGAAATTGGCAGACAGAACCG
>JAVEVM010000418.1:0-4418 GCA_034005055.1 Desulforhabdus sp.
CCAATAGATGAGAATAACAAACATCCTTGTCACCGGACCGCCGGGGTGCGGCAAAACGACTCTTATCGAGAAAGTAGTCCGGCAACTTTGCTCTCAGCCGATTGGATTCATTACTCGAGAGATTCGAGAAGAAGGTAACCGAGTCGGTTTTTCAATCGACACATTCAATGGTCAAAAGGAAGTGCTTGCTCATATCCAAAGCAAAAGCACCTACCGGGTTGGAAGGTATGGTGTGCGGATAGATACAATCGACAAAATCGCAGTTCCGTCGATTAAAGCAGCCGGTGCCGGTGTTTTGATCGTAATCGATGAAATCGGCAAGATGGAGTGTCTTTCCCGGGCTTTCAGGAACGCAGTCGTGGAGACGCTGGGTTCCGAGAATCCGATGCTCGCAACCATTACCATGCGAGGAGACTCGTTTATTGCGAGCCTGAAGGCTCGCAAAGACGTTTTGCTGTTTAAGGTGAGCCAGTCAAACCGGAACACCCTGGTAGAGACGGTGCTCACCGCCCTGCGTAAGATTTTAGCTAAGATCCGCGACTGACCAAAAAACTCACAAGATAGCCGTTCCCGATTGCTCCAGGTGGGCAAGGAGAAATCCATGATGGATAAGTTTGTTTATGAACAAGCGATCGAGGCCATTTTCAATACTGGGGTCGAAAAAACGACCGAGCGTTGGGACTGTCCGGAATGCGGCAAGAGTTATATCAGAATTAGCTGTGCCAGACCGCATCTTCGCCAGGATCTGTTGTTGCGAAATGAACACCGGGGCGAAGGCTGGAAAATAATGGCTGCCGTTTACCCGGAGTTCAATATCGAGAATTCCTGCGAGTGCAGGAACAATCAGCCACATCTGCGTATAGTAAAAAAAGACGACGAAAAATCCTGAAGCGTTGCAGGCGATTCCACAATCCTGTATCAACCTATCCTGATTCTTTAATGGGCGTCCCACGTCCTCATATCCGAAAAGCAGCCGGGGAGCAGTGCAGTGTTACCCACCTGAATTCCCGGGGCCATGGCAGGCGCATTAAGAATTGTCCTGGGCTCTTCATGTGAGAGTGCACCAAGTGTGTTACCTGGAATTGCCAAAGCTCCAGCCAGGCGGCTTGAAATCTGCAGGTTCATCATTATTCTTCATATCAGGTCGATTGCCTTCTTCCGCAGAACCGAACTTGGGGTTCCACTCTGACGATCCGCTCTTTGAACCGAGGATGCCATTCAGTTAAGAGGTTGCAGGGTGCGCAATATTTCATCGAAGCAATTCCTAAAAGAGCTCTATCGAGAGATACGAGACGACAATGTTTTCAATGGAGCTGCGGCGTTGGCATTCTATTTAATGTTGGCGATCTTTCCTGCAGCCATTTTCCTGCTCACTCTTCTCCCTTACCTTCCGGTCCCGGACCTCTCCAAAGTCGTGCTGGACCTCTTGCGACAGGTTATGCCTGGAGAAACTGCGGGCCTTTTTATCGGCGTTCTTCAGGATGTGATGAAAGAGCGTCGAGGAGACCTTCTGTCATTCGGACTGCTGTTCTCGCTGTGGTCGGCTTCCAATGGCCTTCATGCGATCATGCAGCAGCTCAACATCACCTATGACGTTAAGGAAAGTCGACCGTTCTGGAAAACCAGATGCATCGCCATTTTGCTTATGCTGCTTTTCATCGTGCTCAGTGGGAGCGCCTTGGCATTGATTGTGGCTGGGGGAAACATACAGGATCTGGTTGCATCCGCTCTGGGGCACGACCACACTCTGCTCGCTTTCTTTGCAATCTTCCGCTGGGTTGTGATCCTGCTTCTGCTCCTGCTCGGGTTTGCAGTAGTCTACTACTTCGGACCGGACGTTGAACAGCAGTTCCGATTCATCACCCCAGGGAGCGTCACCGGCACCATACTGCTCCTCTTGACGTCCCTGGCGTTCAGTTTGTACGTGGCCGGATTCAATAACTACAATGCGACTTACGGCAGTCTGGGCGCAGTGATCATTCTGCTGTTATGGCTGTACGTCACCGGGCTGGTGATCCTGATAGGCTCGGAGATCAACGCACTGATTGAACACTACGCGACCCACAGCAAGAAAAAAGGTGAAAAGCGACAACCCTCTGACTGAGTCAAAAGACAAAGCCGCGAATTAGAATCCTTCAGATCACCATGAAGATTCGGAAGTAGCTGCGTCATGCACATCGCATGATTACAAAGACACAGCAGGATGACTAACAAGAACCTTTGAGTTGAATGGAATCACTGAAATTCGGTTTTCGCAGACAATATCGCGGAGCGGTGAAAACAGCGTTACGAACCCCCAAAGGTCCTTCAAAAAGTTTGGGCGCTTCATAAGCCTCCTTACTGCAGGTGTTTCGTCCCGAACCCATGATAGCTCTCAAAGCAATGGTCAGCTCTCGGCCTTCGCGGCGTAGCACTCCTGTACATGCAGCCCAACTTCATAGGCGAAGCGCGCTATCTCGCCGTACTGGTTGGCTTTGATCTCTTCGAGATCCTGCGAGCGATGATGAGGACGGCACATGTGGCCCCTTTCATGAGCGATCAGCTCGATGAAGGTTCCCACATCGCAACTTTCATCTTTCCACAGATGAAGTGCCTCCTTGTCGGAGCAAAATCCCCAGCAGCGCTTTTTCTTGATCCGTTCCAGCGCCTCTTCTGGTGAGTAGGAGTATCGGATCCCTTTAGAATTGTACCCCTCCATACTGCCTGCTTGTTCGAGCGGACAGCCCAAATAAGCTTCGAGACACTCTTGGGCGCTGTCGTAAACAATTATCGGGACCCGTTCATTGCCGTTAGTCACACCGAAACAATTCATTTCTCTCCCACTGCCAGAGCTGACCGACACAATCACCTCCCGAGTGTAACAGGCTGGTCCGGGAGTCCAATCAGTGCGGTTTCGGTGCACTGGTCCCATTTGCATGCTTCACAACAAGTCAGTCGAAGCATAAAGCCGATTACTTAGTGGCGAACATTCTTGTTTGATGGCGGTCGGTCTGTACTTATCATCTTTTAGTCAAAAAGCATTAAGCAGTCCTGCGTCCAATCGGATAGCACGACTTCCCCGTCTCAATGCTCTTCCGTTGTTCCGTAACTCCAAAGAATGGCAAAATCAACACCAAAATTGACCCGAACGAACGGATCTCTGGCACGGTGATTGCTTGCTAGCAGGCCTTTGAGCCTTTGACCTTTTGGGTTTCGTAACGCGTTCCTTTACCGAAAGAAATTACAGGGAGATCCTGATGAAAAAAATATATCTTGAACCGCATTTTGGTTTGCACAGAGTCCTTGCAGCCGGCCTGCTGGCTCTGATGATCGCCCTTCCAGAACCGACAGAGGCCGCCCCACCGAATCACCAGATTCTCATCATCCACTCCTATCATTCCGGCCTGAGCTGGACCGATTCCGTCATGAACGGCATCCAGGATGCGTTTGCTCGCAGTGGAATCGATGACATTCAAATCGGCGCCGAGTACCTCGATGCCAGACGATACACAGCTCCGGAGCAAGCACGCCGAATTCAGGAAGGCATCATTTCGAAGCTTGAGGGTACAAACCCAGGCCTTGTGATCGTTTCGGATAATGCCGCCTTTGATTTCATGCTAGCCGAGCGCAACCGACTTTTTCCCGACGCCCCGATCGTTTTCTGCGGCGTCAATGGCTTCACGCCTGCCATGGTGGAGAATCATCATCGTATCACCGGTGTGGCTGAAGACATCTCCGTCATCGAGACAATCGAGCTCGTCAAACGGCTTCACCCCGGGGCCGAAGAAATCACTGTCATCGGGCGCACCTCCGTGGCCGCCGACAAAGCCAATCGGGACAGCTTCGCGGCCGCTTTGCGCGGACAGCCTGCTCAACTCAAGGTCACCTACTGGGACGATTTGCCGCTTTTTGAATTGAGAGCCAGGCTGGAGAATCTGAAGAAGAATTCCGTCGTCTTTCTCAACGGGTTGATCACGGACGAAACCGGTCGGCAGCTGATGTATGGAGAAGCCACGAAATGGGCTTCCCGCCTCAGCCCTGTTCCAGTTTACTCGCTTTGGGATGTCTATCTCGGATATGGAATTGTGGGCGGAAAGCTGATCAGTGCTTATCGGCAAGGCCAACTCGCCGGAGAAATGGCCCTGCGCATCCTTAACGGCGAGAGCGCCGATCGTCTGCCCGTAGTCAGTGCGCGTGAAGCAAATCAGTATATGTTCGATTTCCGACAGCTCAAAAAGTGGGATATTCCCTTGGGAAAACTCCCCGAGAATGCCCTCTTGGTCAATCGGCCCGAATCATTTTACCATAAATATAAATATCTGGTATGGACGATTCTAACTATCGGACTTGTGCTGAGCGCTTCCGTGGTCCTGCTCAGTCTGGCCGTCGTCCGCCGTAGAAAGGCAGAGGGGGCCCTGAGGGAAAAAACCAGCGAGCTC
>JAVEVM010000419.1:0-4408 GCA_034005055.1 Desulforhabdus sp.
TTTGCAGCAGTGATCATTGACTGCTTTCTCCTGCTCTTGTTCTCGGGACGAGCGATGCCTGTAAAGCTATCTGCCTGCGAAGTTCAGGCCATAGCCGTTCCAGCCTCTTCAAAAGGCGGTTATCCCATACCTGGCGAGCCCCTGCGTCTTCAATGATGACTCCGTCTCCCGCAGTATTTTCCTTGTGTGAAATAGTAATGTGCAAGGATCTCCCGGCACGGTGCGCGATTTCCTCAGCCAGACCACGATCCTCAACAACGTGCTCTTTCCCCGATAGTTTGATAACAAATTCATTGCCTGTCATGCGACGTATTGCCTGTGAAGCAAGGGAAATTATTGTTTCACGATAAACAAAGCCCTCGTGGGCATGCAATCGCTGACAAACTTCATCGTATATGGAATCAAGCAGTGCTTCGACGCGTGCCGCAAGCAACCTGCCCGTTTCAACAGGAACGGTAGCAAGAATCAATTCGCTCCGGCGTTCAGCCTCTGCACAGGCCTGTTCAAGTATCTTTTGTTTTACCTGATCTGCTTCGGTGGCAGCATTATTCAAAATGACCTCTGCATCCTGTTTCGCGCGAAGGACTATTTCATCCGCCCTTCTGCGAGCGTCCGTGAGAATTTCTGTGCTTAATTTTTCTGCAGAATCCTGATTTGTCATCATGCTCCGGTCCTTTTAACCGACCCTTATTCCTACTGCTTCCTGAACAAATTCGCGGAGACTCTTGCGCCCTGGCAAAGGTCCTTCCGGCCCAGGAATCTCAACGATGAGCGGATAATCCCTTTCCAATCGAATCAACTCTATGTGTGATCGAACCCAGGAGGCTACTTTTTCAGTAATGATAATTATTGAACAGTCAGTCCGGGCGATTGCATTGTTAAAGGCTGCCTGAGCCTGATCCGATGTCAATGCAACGTATGCATTGATACCTGCTAAGCGAAACCCTCGGGCTGTGATCTCGTCGGAAATACAATAGAACTTCACCGGGCAACCTCTTAAATCATTTGTATAAGCATCATGGCGATAGCGAAGCCAAGCACGGCAAGCCCTTCTGCCAATGCTACGAACAGGAGGCTTCGGGTAAGAAGCTCCGGTTTCTCCGCGGCTGCGCCCAAGGCTGCCGACCCGATTCGTCCTACTGCGTAAGCTGCCCCGATGACAGTGGCGGAAATGGCAACAGCCGCCGCTACGCCCAACCCGATGGTTCTGTATGCCGACATCTGGTCTGTCGGCATACCCCCGCTGGCAGTCTCTGCCCCCATGACTTGCACAGCGGACACAAGTATTCCCATCAGAACCGCTCCGATTGTTTCAATTCGTTGTAAGACCGGCTTCATCATGTAACACCTCCATTTTCTGGGGCTTGCGTTGCCCCCTCCATGAACAAAGTCCATGGAGATTCCCCTTCGCGCCCGCTGTGCGAGCCAGTTAATTCTTACCCCTTTAATCTGTAATCCTGCCTTTTTTCCTTCGTTCATCGCCTATAATCCTTGACATTACCGGCCAGACGAAAAGGCTCAAAGGGTTGGCCGCTACCGGAGAAAAACTTACTAAAGAACTCATAATATTCGAGCCGCAATGCCTGCACTGAAGCTATGATCCCTTCAAGCAAAATAGCTATTATATTGCCAAATATAATGACTAATAGGCTGAACGCGCTGCCCACGAATGGAAAATCTCTAACCTGTTCAGAAACCATGAAAGCAGCAAAGAGTAATGCCGCATGGCTCATTGCATAGGCAGCAAGACGGACGAAACTTATAGTGTTTGCAAGATAGCTGAGAATTGCTTCAAAAGCACCAACACATGACTCCATAACAGCGCTTGCAAGCCCATTGTTCGCTTCCTTCCCGCCATTTGTTCTGTGTCTGATGAAATGCTCTAACGGTTCTTTGAGGGACCAGCCGACAATGGGTACCACGAGAAACAGAATGATCGATGCGCTCATGAGCCCCCATGATCGGATAACTGCACCATGTATCAAGAGGAGCAATGTGCCCCAATAGAAAAGCAGGCCTACGAGGCCGAACTTATCGAGGACGCCCCCGATTATATCGCCCCTGCGAAAGCGATTGATAATGTTCAATATGAGGCCGAGGCTGATCATAATAACACCAATCCCGATAGCGCCATACATCAATTGTATAGGGTTGCCTTCCAGAGGATCATGCCATAGAGCATATTGCTTGAGTGCTTCGATTCCGAAATAACTCCCATATACCACGCCAAAAATGGCACTGGACAAGCCCCCGAAAATAAGGAGCACGCCAAGGTCTTTCAACTTTTTGGACCGTCCAGCGATGAGAGCGGCCAGGCCGATTGCCGCAAGGACCATCCCGTGTCCGGCATCGCCGAACATCATGCCGAACATCACTACGTAACTGAGGGCAACGAAAAGTGTTGGCTCTAACTCCTGATAGTCAGGGAGACCATAGGTTG
Source organism: Desulforhabdus sp. (assembly GCA_034005055.1). Lineage (GTDB taxonomy): Bacteria > Desulfobacterota > Syntrophobacteria > Syntrophobacterales > Syntrophobacteraceae > Desulfoferrobacter. Next base: position 2,441 of record JAVEVM010000419.1, read on the forward strand.
ATATAAGCATCTCAAAGGGGCTCAGGAGTCGAGAGTGCTTCAGCAGGACAGGGGCCTGTTCAGTTGTAGAAGCGCCCGGAGGGGTGGCCTGAAGGACATACCGGCCACTGGTAATTTCTCCTAAACGTTTCTCCAGGACTGTTACTTCTCCTGCAGGTATCCATCCTGAAATAAAAACCGCAGCCTCCGTGCGCGGGAATTCCTGCATTGCGCTCAGGAGTTGGTGCTCTGTGTCTGCAAACCTCTCAATCTCAGCCAGAGGCAATGCGAACTCGGCAGCAATGGTTTTAAGTTTACCTTCCAGTTGCCCAAATTCTGCTGCCAACTGCTCTTGTTCTTTTTCTCCTCCTTCTGATAGTTTATCCACTGTTGCACCTTCAACGACAGGAAGCAACTCTCGTTGAAAGCCTGACTGCTGCAATTTTTTTTCCAGAACAGGCCAGTCCTGGGGCGTGGTGATTGCAAACAGCGATTGTTGTCCTTTTTGCCGGGTTAATGGAAGGAGAAACACGTTTTCACCTATCTCTTTACCAAGGCCCTCGAGGTTCTGATCCGGCAAGCTTCCAGTGACGAAATGGAGGAATGAAAACTGGTCAAGCCCATCTAATGGAATGTCAAATCCACGGTAGCTTGATATTCGTTCACAGAGGCTGGACAATTCTTTTTGACGCTGTAAAATACGCTGATGATGCTCCAGCAGTTCTTTGCTCTGTTTTTCCAAGTCGAGCAGACTTTCTTCGGCCTGACTTGCGGTAAACCCTTCGTCTCTTGGCCTTAATTCTTTATTCAAAGGAGGAATTTCAAGCGATTGGCGAAGCCCCTGAGCGCGAGTTCGAAGACGATCGTAGCGCGCTAGCTCTGCGGTATAATCGGCAGGCGCCAGCGGCGCTGTGTCGGGACCGGGATGCGAGTGCGCGAGGTGCACCGCCCCCAATTGACCCAGGCCGTTGAGAACGGCACGCTCATCCTGAGCGAGCACAAGTACCTGCAGTCGCATCATTGGTACCGCTCTAAACATGCTCAACCTCTATTTTAGTTCGTGGAATCATGCGCCCACGAATTGCTTCAGCAGTCAGGTCCATGCGAATCCCCTCGGAAATCGTGATAAGATTGGCCACTTCCACGCGACGGAGGCCCATGTAACCAATGATTGCCGCCAACCCCATATGGCTTTGACGAAAGGCCTGATTGGCCAGCCGAAGAAATCGCTTCCAAGCGAGACCTTCCAGGGCCGAGGTATCAATGTCGATTGCCCCCTCCTTGCGTCCGAATTGAGAAGGATCAGCGTCAAGCACGCGCTCTGCGATACGGCTGATCGATGTGGAAAGATCTGCATCATTGAGCATGGAGAGAAATTGGGGGCGGGAAATCTTTGTCCCAGGGACATAAAACGGTCGTAATATCTTTGGGGCCAGACCATAGTGAAATTTTCCACGGGCAACCAGCATAAGATTGAAGATATCTGCTTCCTGGTAAGCCAGAGGCCTTATGAATTCACGTTCTTCCCCCAAAAGCTGATCTGTCCTTGCAATTAGCCCTTTGAAATAGCCACAGTCCAGGGCCACTTCAAAGAAGAACGATTGGGGATATTCATTATAGATTTCAATTGCTTTTCCCAAGCTCTCCTGAAGGAGCGTTGTTGGAACGAACCGGACAAAATCTGCTGGGGATTCTGCTCTCGCCAACCCTTGAGTGTTCATGGCAAATTCCACAGGGAGAGAGATAAGATATTCTTTGAGTTCTTCGAAAGGGGTCTTTGTCAAGCATGCCCGGATCAATACCTTCAAGTTTTCCGCCTGGAATCTTACCAGCGTCCAATAGACCAGATCTGCTCCTGGGCCGGATAAATAAGTGCAAAAGCCGGAAAATTCATCGACCATTTCGTTGATTAGCTGACGTTGGAAGTCTACTATTCCTTTAAGATCAGACTCGGGAAAGACAGAGCGAAAAAAATCCGGAAGACTCCGA
>JAVEVM010000420.1:0-4398 GCA_034005055.1 Desulforhabdus sp.
AGGTGCCATCGCCTTCATTGCCTCGCGCTGCTTTGATTTTGGCCGGACTTTACAGCCGTTTTTGGGATCGCGCCGCAAGGGCGCGGACTTGAACAAAAAGGGTGAAAAAGAGGCTTAGCAACGCAACTTACCAACGGGAGGAGCAAACATGAGGAAGCTTACAGTTCTATTAACCCTGGTTTTAGCATTCGCCGTTATTTTTTCGGCACTGCCGGCATGGTCTCAAGAAACCATTAAGGTGGGTATTATTCTTCCCCTGACCGGAGGCCAGGCGGCTTTCGGGGAAATCGAGAAAAATTCCTTCCAAATGGCTGTGGAAAAAGTCAATGAAGCCGGAGGGATAAACGGAAAGAAGCTGGAACTGTTGTTCGAGGACGACACCGGCAAGCCCGAGGTGGCCCGTTCGGCGGCCGAGAAGCTTATCAGCAAAGATAAAGTCGTCATGCTCGGCGGCGGCTATGGGAGCTCAGAGACTTTCGCCATAGCCGGGGTGGCCCAGCAGAACGGCGTACCCTTTCTAGTAAACACCGGCTCTGCCGACAAGATCACCGAGCAGGGCTGGGACCATGTATTCCGCTTGAACCCTGCGGTCAGCGCGTATCCCGAAGGTCTGGAAAGCTTCCTCTCCGAGGTGGTCAAGCCCCAGTCCTGCGCCATCCTTTATGAAGACAGCCTTTTTGGCACGAGCGGCTCCAAAAACTTTGCCGAGACCGCCGAGCGGCTCGGCATGAAGGTTGTGCTGATGGAAGGCTACGCCAAAGGAGGCGTGGATTTCAAGCCGCTTCTGGTTAAGGTCAAACAGGCTAACCCCGATCTTATTTAGATGATCTCCTACGTAATGGATGCCTCTTTGCTGATGTCCCAGTCGATGGAATTGCGGCTAACGCCGAAGTTGTTTGTGGGCGGCGCGGCCGGTTTCACCCTGCCTGAATTTGTCAAGAACGCGGGCAAGGCGGCCGACATGGTCTATTCGGCGACCCTCTGGTACCAGACTCTTCCTTACCCTGGCGCAGCCGAATACTTTGACGAGTACCTAAAAAGATACGGTAAGGAAACCGAGTACCATGGCGCCGAAGCGTATGCGGCTTGCCAGGTCATTGTCGATACACTCAAACGAGCCAAGTCCTTATCCCCCGAGGATGTGAAGACAGCACTTTCCGAAACCGATATGGAAACAGTGTTCGGTCCGGTGAAGTTCGTTTCCTACGATAAAAAAATCAATCAGAACAAGCTGCCTACCTACCTGGTCCAATGGATCGAAGGCAAACTGGAGCTTGTCTGGCCCGCCAACGTAGCCAGCAAACCTTACGTGTACCCAATTGATTGGGAAAAGGTTTGGAAATAACAGGATCCATCGATCGGTATCCGTCTCGGGCACGGGCTCCGGACGAGCAAGTGCGGTTCTGAGGCGGATACTGAAACAGAGCTTTATCCAACCAACCATTCGTACAGGAAATTGATCCATGGATGTCTTTATCCAGACGTTTGTAGCCGGAATACTTATCGGCGGCATCTATGCTCTTATAGGTATCGGCATGACGCTCATCATGGGCGTGATGAAGATCATCAATCTTGCCCACGGCCAGCTGATGATGGTCGCCATGTACATCACTTATGTTCTGTTTGAGCACCTTCATCTCGACCCCTACTTTGCACTGCTGGTGGCGATGCCGAGTCTGTTCGTCCTTGGCGCGCTGCTGCAGAAGTATCTCTTGAACCCGCTGCTGAAGGTCGATTCGATCTTACCCGAAAATCAGGTGCTGATGACCGTGGGCATCGCAATGGTGCTGACCGAAATCATCCGCTTTATTTTTCACTCAGATTATAAATCGGTCAGAACCGGCTATAGTACAGCGAACTTTTACGTTGGGGCTATTTCCTTTAACATCGCGTTGATCATCGCTTTTGGGATTGCGGTGCTGCTGACCATAGGCCTTTTTTTCTTTCTGTTGAAGACGGATATCGGCAAATCCGTTCGTGCTACCGCTCAAAACAAGGAAGCGGCGCTGTTGATGGGCATCAATGCCGAATGGATCACCATCCTCACTTACGGACTGGGCTCGGCTTTGGCAGCTGCCGCCGGCACTTTGCTGCTGCCCATCTATTACCTCTTTCCTGATATCGGCGGGCCATTTACGCTCAAGGCTTTCGTCATCACCATGCTGGGCGGCATGGGAAGCACGGTTGGGGCCATTCTCGGAGGTATTGTTCTGGGTGTGGCCGAATCGCTTGGTGCCACTTACATCTCTATGATTCTGAAAGACGCAGTGGCCATGGTCATTTTCCTGCTGGTTCTCATCTTTTTGCCGGGCGGTTTGAAGACGTTGACCAAAATATAGCAAGGGTATCGTTATGAAACGTATTGGCTGGCAAACGATCCTCATCATAGCGCTTCTGCTGTTTCCAGTGATGATTGGATCCGACTACTATCGGCACATTTTCATCATCTCGCTCATGTGGGTTATTATCGGCTCATCCTGGAATCTTTTGGCAGGATACACCGGGCAGGTCTCTTTCGGCCATGCCATCTTTTTCGGGACCGGCGCATACACAGCCGGTCTCTGCGTGACCAAGCTCGGTATTTCCGCCTGGTGGGGCATGCTGCTGGGAGGACCAGTGGCTTTGCTGGTGGGCCTTGTCATCGGCTGGATTTGCTTTCGCCTTCGGGGCCCATACTTTGCTCTTGCCACCATCGCCATCGGCGAAATTTTCCGGCTGGTTGCCATCGATTGGCGAAGTCTGACCGAGGGCATGGAAGGCATCCTCCTCATTCAGTCTTTCCGCAGCAAGCTGCCATACTATTATTTGGCCCTGGTCTTGGCGGCAGCCTGCATGTTCGCGGTTTATCTGGTGCTCAATTCCAAATGGGGATACTACTTCGTGGCTATACGGGAAGACCAGGATGTGGCCGAAACAATCGGCATAAGCTCATTTCGCTACAAGAGCCTCTCTCTCATGATCAGTTCGTATTTCACCGGCATGGCCGGGGCGTTTTACATGAACTATATGGCGTTCATTGATCCGCATGTGGTCTTTTCTCTGCACGATATTTCGATTATGGCCATCCTGGTGGCGATCATCGGCGGCGTGGGGACCCTATGGGGGCCGGCCGTGGGAGCATTTATCATGGTTTGGCTGCAGGAAATTTTCCGCAGCGCCTTTTTTGGACTATTGCCTCAATGGGTGAGCGAGGCTCACGTACTGGTGTTCGGCTTGCTGGTCATTTTTGTGATTCGCTACCTGGCCAATGGGATTGTGGGAGACTGGTCGAAAATTGTCGGACCCTGGTTTGGAAAGAAACAACTTTCGTACTCAAGCAGCGGGAACGGGCAATGAATTTTTTTGAAACACAACATCTTACCAAGAGCTTCGGCGGTCTTATAGCTGTCAACGACCTTAACTTCAAGGTCGAACAAGGGGAGATTTTCGGCCTGATCGGTCCGAACGGTTCGGGCAAAACAACCGTATTTAACCTGATTACCGGGTACCATCCGATCAGCTCCGGTACTATTCAATTCAAGGATCACAGTTTGAACGGCCTGCCTACCTGGAAGATCTGCAAGCTGGGAGTGGGCAGAACATTCCAGGTGGTCAAGCCGCTGCGCCGCATGACGGTCCTGGACAACGTTGTTGCTTCCGCTTTCAATCATACCGGATCGCTCCACGAGGCACGAGATAAGGCGCTGGAAGTATTAGAGTTTTGTGAGCTCATCAAGAAAAAGGACTCTCAGGCTAAAGACCTCACCATCGGCGATCGAAAACGCCTGGAAATTGCCCGAGCACTGGCTACCGACCCGACTCTCCTGCTCCTGGACGAAACCATGGCGGGGCTCACCCCTCAGGAACAGGCCGAGGGTGTGGAGCTGATTCGTAAGATCCGCAATGCCGGCGTGACGATTATCATTGTCGAGCACATCATGCATGTCATCATGAGCATCTGCGACCGGATTCTTTGCATCAACTACGGACAGGAAATAGCGAGCGGACTTCCGGCGGAAGTCGCCAACAATCACGATGTGATTGAAGCATACCTTGGAAAGGAATAGAGCATGCTGCGGTTGGAACATGTAGACGCGGGTTACGGAGACGTTCAGGTGCTCTGGGATGTTTCAATTCATGTGGACAACCAGGAATTTGTGGTCCTGGTCGGCGCCAACGGAGCCGGCAAAAGCACCATCATGAAATCCATCTCCAGCCTTCTTCAACCCTCACGAGGTGAGATCTGGTTTGAAGAGACACGTTTGGATAAGGTGGCCCCCTATCGCATCAGCGATTTAGGCATTGCCCATGTGCCCGAGGGCAGGCAGCTTTTCCCCGAAATGACCGTTCGCGAGAATCTTGAGATGGGCTCTCTGCCGGCTGCAGCCAAAGCACACCGTCAGGAGACCTTGGAGTGGG
>JAVEVM010000421.1:0-4394 GCA_034005055.1 Desulforhabdus sp.
CCGGTTCGCCTCAAACGATCTGCCGGTGCCCTTGAGGGCCGAGCGCAAAAAATCATCCAGAATTTCTTGCTCGCTCATGACCACCGCTTTTATTACCAGGTTTTTCAGCTCCCGGATATTGCCCGGAAAAGAATAAGACTGCAGCATGTCCAGGGCGGTCGGCCGAATCCATTTTCTCATGCCGTAGCTCTTGTTGTACTTTTCCAGAAAATGATTGATCAGCTCGAAGATGTCGTCGCCGCGCTCCCGCAAAGGAGGAATCTTAATGGTGAACGTATTGAGCCGGTAGTAGAGATCCTGACGAAAGCGCTTTCTTCGCACCTGCTCTTCCAGATCTTGGTTGGTGGCGGCAATGATCAGGCAGTCGATCCGCTTTGATTTCGTCGCCCCAAGGCGCATGATTTCATGATCGTCGAGGCACTTGAGCAGTTTGGCCTGCAACAGCAGCGGCAGATCGCCAATCTCGTCCAAAAACAGCGTCCCCTCATGAGCCAGCTCGAAGAGGCCCGCTTTCCCCTGTTCCCGCGCGCCTGTAAATGCCCCCCTTTCATACCCGAACAGCTCCGCTTCCAGCAGATTCTCCGGCAGGGCGGCGCAATTGATCTGGATGAACGGGTTCCCGCGCCTCTCGCTGCTTTGATGGATGAACTTGGCGAGCAGTCCCTTGCCGGTTCCCGATTCCCCGAGCAGCAGTATGTTGGACGCACCGATGCGGGCCAGTTTCAATGCCATTCTCAAGATCTGCTGCATTTCCCGACTCTCGGCTACCAACTGCTGACCTTTCAGCTCGAGCATGCTCAATTCGGCCAGCTCGTCTTTGAACTTCTCGGTTATCATTTGAGTTTGCTCGAGCTCTTCGCGCATCGCGTTCAGATCGGTCATGTCCCGTTCGTTGACCACCACCAGGTAAATCTGTCCATGTTCATCAAATGCCGGCGTTCCGGTGGCCAGCAGAAAGCGGCCGGTCTTGCGGATGTACTGCATCAGGCTGACCTGCCGCTTGGTTTCAAGCACCTCGATGGTAACCGAGCGGTCGAACAAGCCGTCCGTGGCCAGCTTCGCAACGTTTTTGCCGACCACATCAGCGGCTTTGATCCCGTTGAGTCGTTCGGAGGCTTCGTTGATGCTGATCACCATACCTTCTCCATTGCACACCCAGATGCCGTCAAATGAGGCCTTGAATATGGTCTCCAGCTGCTTGTTGAGTCGCTTGTATAATTCCAATTTCTTGGCCGTATGCTCAAATGCCCGCATTTCCTGAAAACTGCAAACCGCGCCCTGGATCGACCCTTCATGTTCGATAAGGCCAATATCGAGCACCAGGTCCACCTGCTTGCCGATGATGTGATGCCCCAGCTTGGGTTTGCCCGTTTTCAGACACGCCAGCACCTGGGGACCGGTGAGCGGCAGTACGGTCGGTATGAATCTTCCGATGTGCCTGGCGGCGCTGAAGCCAAGGATTTTCTCACCCTGCTTGTTGATATGAACAATGATTCCGGCGGCGTCGGTGACCACAACACCGTTGCTGGTAGAATGAAAAATCTGCTCATAGGTGATCGGTGGAAACACTTTACTCATAGCTGTCCATTTGCCTGATGGCCGCTGTCAGTCAAAATCCTTTGCGAAAGCCAACCCGAGAGCTCGTCCGAGAATGTCCCCGGCTTTAAGTCATTCCCGCACGTATCTGCCTGGAATCATACCAAAAGCGCTTCTCTGGATTCCAGCCTGCGCGAAAGCATTCTCCGACAGTCTCCCAGTCAGGCCAAAATCAATCAATCTGTACCCCGCATGCCCCTGAAAAAATCGTCCATGAGCACTGAAGCGACTTCAGTGATGCAGAAGGACTGCCGATCAGAGAGCCAAATATCTATCAGACCAACCACAAAGGCTATCAGAGACAAGGCTGCATGGCTTGGATCAAGATCTGTTCGCACTGCTCCCCGGGACCTGAGCTGGCCAAACACTTCCTCTACTGTTCGGAGAAACTCTCTTTGAACTTCACGTTGCCTGGTGCGAACCGGCTCCAGCTCCTCGGTGTATTCGGTATTGTGATTCACCATCTCGTAGAAAATCGCATAACGATCATTTTTTTCAAAATGTGCCAGGAAATTCAGCACTTCCCTCTTGAGATCGTCCAAAGACTGCACCAGAAGCTTCTCCAGGTCATCCGGGCGAACGGCAGCCGCAGCCTCTATTTCCTCTGCAAGAGCCAAAAAGAGATCCAGTTTGTCTTTAAAGTGCCAGTAAATAGCACCGCGGGTAACTCCGGCTGCCGAAGCCACATTACTCAGGGTGGTACGCATGAAGCCCTTCCGGCTGAAAATATCGAAGGCGGCACGCAAGATATCTTGCCGTGTTTGTTCCGCTTCTTGCCTGGTTCGGCGTGCCAATCGATCCTCCTGCTCAGCAACCGGTCCGCTGCCCTCTTATTTTTCTCGACGAGGACGAAGCCATTCGCTGAATGTTTGTATCACCACATAAAAAACGGGCACAAAGACGACCATAAGGGCAGTGGCTGCAAACATCCCGCCGAGCACGGCGGTGCCCAGGGCCTGGCGGCTGGCGGCGCCCGCTCCCGAAGCGATCACCAGCGGGAAGACGCCGAGCATGAAGGTGAAGGCGGTCATCAAAATGGGGCGGAAGCGCAAGCGAGCGGCGGTCAGTGACGCTTCCTTGATGCTCTTCCCGAATTCCCGTTGGATTTTGGCAAACTCGACGATCAGAATGGCGGTCTTGCAGGCGAGACCGATGAGCAGAATAATGCCGATCTGGGTGTACAGGTTGACATCCATGCCGCGCACCATCAGGGCGGCCACTGTGCCAAAGAGTGCAAGGGGCACTACCAGGATTACGGCGAAGGAGATGGTCCAGCTTTCGTACTGGGCGCAAAGAACCAGGTAAACGAACACCACTGCGAGAGCGAAAAGCGGCAGCGCCTGACCGCCGGTCAGCTTCTCCTGAAAGGACATCCCCGTCCACTCGAATCCCATGGCGGGGGGCAATTCGGCAGCCGCCATCTCCTCCATTATTTTCAGTACTTCGCCGGAACTGTAGCCGGGAGCGGCCGAGCCGTTGACAGCGGCTGAAGGGTACATGTTGTAGCGACTAATGATCTGCGGTCCCAGACTCCTTTCCACCTTTACCACCGTGCCGAGTGGAACCATTTCGCCCTGGTTGTTGCGCACTTCCAGCTGGCGAATGTCTTCGACCCGCCTGCGAAAGGCTGAGTCGGCCTGCACATTGACCCGGTAGACTCGATCGAATTTATTGAAATCGTTGACGTAGACCGAGCCGAGATAGGCTTGCAGCGTGTCGAAGATAGCCGAGATGGGAATATCCAAAGTCTTAGCCTGGGTACGGTTTACATCTGCAAAGAGCTGCGGCACGTTGGCTCGAAACGTCGAGTAAACATTGCTCAGACCCGATTGCGCATTGGCATCCGCTACCATTGATTCCGCCATCTGCTGCAGCGCCGGCAGCCCGAGGCCGCCCCGATCCTGAAGTTGCATCTGAAAGCCGCCCGCCTCTCCGAGTCCGATGATCGCCGGCGGCGGAAAAGCAAATACATTGGCTTCTCTAATGGCAGCCGCTTCCTGCCACAGCCGTCCCACGATCGCCTCCAGACTCAGATGCGGCGCGGTGCGCTCATCCCACGGATCCAGAATGATCCAGTAGGCGGCCGCATTGGAAGCATTGGCTCCATCCAATAGCGAATAACCGGAAACCGCTACATAGCCGTCTACGCCCTCCATGGTGCCGAGCCTGTCGTTGATCTTCGCCACTACAGCATCGGTACGCGCCTTGGAAGCAGCATCGGGCAACTGGATGCTGAGCATGGCATAGCCCTGGTCCTCCATTGGCAAAAAGCCAGTCGGCAGCCTCGTAAAACCCCAATAGGCAGCGGCCATCAACACGAAAAAGAGCGGCAGCATCAGAACAGCGCGCCTCACCATGGTCGCTACCACAAGGATATAGAGGGCCTGCCCTTTATCGTATGCCCAATTGAAAAGTTTGAAAAACCAGTTGCGCTTCTCGGGCGTCGGTCTGAGCAAAAGAGCGCACAAGGCCGGACTCATGGTTAACGCGTTGATGGTGCTGAAAACCGTTGCGGTAGCGATGGTCAGTGCAAACTGGCGATACAGTCGACCGGTGATTCCGCCCAAAAATGCAGTGGGCACGAACACTGCCATGAGCACCAGGGTAGTGGCAATAACCGGACCGGTAACCTCGGCCATCGCCTTGATGGTCGCCTCCCTGGCACTCAGCCGGGTTTCGTCGATATTGCGAACGGCGTTTTCCACTACCACGATGGCATCGTCCACCACAATTCCGATGGCGAGCACAATTCCGAAAAGAGTGATCAGATTGTGGCTGAATCCCATCAGACCCATCAC
>JAVEVM010000422.1:0-4387 GCA_034005055.1 Desulforhabdus sp.
TGAAGCTCGGCTCGTCAATGTGGGCTGCCTCGGCCACTGCTATGGCGAACCGCTTGTTGTCATCGAAAACCCCGGCTTTCCCGACATTTGCTATCATAAAGTAACGCCGGGAAAAGCCAGAGCTTTGGTGCGTTTATTCCTTCAAGAAGGAGATCCGCTCTTTGAGTACGTTTTGGGAGCGTTGGAAGAAAATGAACTGATTCCAACTGTTATGGATTTCCCTCGCTTCAATCAAGAGCGAAGAGTGGTGCTGGAGAAGTGCGGTGCGGTTGATCCTGAGGATATCGATGAGTACCTGGCCAAAGGAGGGTACTCGGCGCTGGCCAAGGCGCTGGAGATGTCTCCGGCGGAGGTGATCGCAGAGGTTTTGGATTCAGGGTTGAGGGGGAGAGGGGGAGCCGGATTCCTCACCGGTAAGAAGTGGCAGTTGGCTCGCAATGCGCCAGGACGGGATAAGACGGTCATCTGCAATGCAGATGAGGGCGATCCGGGTGCTTACATGGATCGAACCATTCTGGAAAGCAACCCTCACCAGTTGCTGGAAGGATTGGCAATATGCGCCCACGCTGTAGGGGCTGAAAATGCCCTCATCTATGTGCGGGCGGAATACCCGTTGGCTGTGAAAATGATCGGCTCGGCCATCGATCACGCTCATCAGCTCGGCCTTTTGGGAAAGGCCGTTTTAGGCACGGACTTCAATCTAGATATTTCTGTTTTTCAAGGGTCGGGAGCATTCGTTTGCGGAGAGGAAACAGCCCTTATCCAATCGCTTGAAGGCAAGCGCGGAATGCCTCAACACCGGCCGCCCTATCCGGTAGAGAAGGGCCTTTACCAACAGCCCACGGTGATCAATAATGTAAAGACTCTCTCTACAATACCAGCCATAATCAACCATGGCTCGCAATGGTATCGTGCCATCGGCACCGAAAAAAGTCCGGGTACCGCAATATTTTCAGTGGTGGGCAAGGTAGTGCATCCCGGCCTGGTGGAGATTCCCATGGGAACCACTTTGGGCGAGCTCATCTTTGATGTGTGCGGAGGAATTCCCAACAAAAAGAAGTTTAAGGCGGTGCAGATTGGCGGACCTTCCGGGGGCTGTCTGCCGGAAAGCTTTATGGATACTCCGGTGGACTTCGATTCGCTTGCGGAAGCGGGCGCGATGATGGGCTCGGGCGGTATGGTGGTTATGGATGAAGATAGTTGTTTGGTCAATGTAGCCAGATATTTCCTGGATTTCACCCAGAATGAATCGTGCGGCAAATGCACCTTTTGCAGGATAGGAACCCGCCACTTACTAAACATTTTGGAGCGCATCACCAATGGGGAAGGCAATGCAGAAGATCTCGACCTTTTACAGGAGCTGAGCCAGGAAATCAAGGAGGGCTCACTGTGCGGGTTGGGCAAGACAGCCCCTAATCCGGTATTGACCTCTATCAAGTATTTTCGGGACGAGTACGAGGCCCATATTCGGGAAAAACGTTGCCCTGCTATGATGTGCAGGCCGCTTACGGCATTCTACATAGACCTGGAACAGTGCGCTCGTGGCTGCGATGCCTGCGTCGGCTCCTGCCCCGTCGACGCCATCTTTACGGCCAAAGGACGGAAAAAGGCTATTGACCAGGATCTGTGCGTGAAGTGTGGAGAATGTGTGGTAGCCTGTCCGGTCGAATATAATGCGGTAAAGAAGGTTTCACCTCCCACACTGGCCCCGAGGATCGAGCGTCCTCAGGAAGAGAGCTCATGATCAGAATCTCTGTAGACGGCAAACAAATCGAGGTCGACGAACAGCAAAGCCTGCTTGCAGCATGTCTGCGGGAAGGCATCTATATCCCCAACCTTTGCTTTCTGGAAGAAATGAAAGACCCTCCTGCCTCATGTCGACTTTGCTTTGTCGATATCGAAGGAGAACGAAGCCCGGTTGCTGCGTGCAAGGCACAGCCCAGAGAGGCAATGGTAGTAAAAACCGATACCGACCGCGTCAGGCGTCTGCAGCGAAGTGCTTTGCGATTACTGCTCTCAGTGCATAATGTGGATTGCCGTAATTGCCCATCTAACAAGCAATGCGACTTGCAGCGGCTGTCAAAATTCCTTGGCGTTCCTTTAAAATCAAAAAAGCTCGAGCACCTTGAGCGGGGAGCGCCGGTTGACCTTGATCATCCGCTGTTTGAATTTGTGCCCGATCGATGCATCTTGTGCGCAAAATGCATCCATGTATGCCGGCAACGTAACGATTCAAGCCTATTAACCTTTGCGAAAAGAGGTTTTGAGACTGTCGTGACATGTTTCGACGCCGGAGATTCGGCAGGACTCTCCTGCAAAGAGTGTCGTGGCTGTGTCGAAATCTGTCCGGTAAGTGCTATTTTTCTTAAAGACGCCCCCTCTACCCAGTCTGAATCCATTTCTTGACTCACCTATATCTTGCCATTCAGCTTTACTATACGACTGCAATCGTCTAAATCCTGTAGCTATTTCAGCAAAAAGAATTTGACAATTCGTTCTAAAATTCACTAATGTTCCGAGTCGCACAACATGCGGCAGAGGTTGGATATTCGAACTGCTCGCCAAGTGAGTGCTGGATTGCAAGCTTTTTGCCACGGTCCTGATTTGTCCTTCTCGAATTTCGGTAGCTACCATTGGAAGATGCTCATCACGGTGCTTTCCCCTCGGAGACAGGCCGTTTAAAAGCAGTTGCGACCGTGACCCAAGTGGAATGATTCATTCCTGGACGTGGGGCTCCTTATCTGATCTGATGGAGTTGGTGACTGGCTATGATTAAGAAGATTTTTCCTTTTCTAAACTGGGTTCGCGACATCAATCTGACAACCTTGAGAGCTGATGTCGTGGCAGGTCTTACTGTTGCGCTCATCCTGATCCCTCAATCCATGGCGTATGCTCAACTTGCCGGGATGCCCGCATATTATGGCCTTTATGCCTCTTTGCTGCCTCCGATGTTGGCTGCCTTGTTTGGTTCCAGCCGCCAACTGGCAACGGGACCGGTGGCTATTGTTTCGTTGATGACCAATGCTGCTCTGGCTCCCCTGGCAACAGCCGGCAGTGAAGCCTATGTCGCCTATGCGATTCTTCTGGCGCTCATTGTGGGCCTTTTTCAGTTCGCCCTCGGAGTACTTCGACTCGGACTGGTTGTCAATTTTCTGTCTCACCCGGTAGTCAATGGCTTCACCAATGCGGGCGCTATAATCATTGCCACTTCACAGCTTTCCAAAATGTTCGGAGTTAAGGTAGACAGCGCCGAACACCATTATGAGACGGTCTATCGGGTTGTTGATGCCGCTATGGATTACACCCATTGGCCCACGTTGGGGCTCGGCGTATTGGCTTTCGGGATCATGTACGGCCTTAGGCGAATCAACCCCAAGATTCCTAACGTACTTGTGGCGGTTGCCATCACCACGACGATCTCATGGGCAACAGGTTATCAGCATGAAGCGAGGGTTCCCGTAGAAGCCATCATGTCCCGGGAAGTTCGAAATCTGGTCGCCGAATTCAATTCTGCCGTCACTGAATTCGAGAGATTGGGTGCTGAGAGGGCAGGTTTGAGCCCCAAGATCACCGAAGCTGAAGAAAAATACGGCAAGCACTCGCCAGAGGCCTTGGACCTCAGCCATCGCGCGCTTTTGATGGCTATGAAAATGGAGGAGCTTAAGGAAAAAATCGGCCACAGCCGGACCGCCTTGCGCGGAATTTTGTTTGCAGGTGTGCGCAATGGAGATGGCACGCTGCTGTTTTATCCTGAAGATCAGATAGCCGATGGTCAGCAAGATGATGGGCGCACGTGGAGGATTGTGATTGGGAATAATCCCCTTAAGGAGGATGCCTTAAGAATGTCGGGCGGCGGCGATGTGGTGGGCGAGATCCCTAAGGGCTTGCCTTCTCTGAATGTCCCGCAGGTGGACTTTAAGATCATGATGCATCTTCTGCCCGTGGCTGCAATCATTTCGTTACTTGGATTCATGGAGGCCATTTCGATTGCCAAGGCGATGGCGGCAAAAACCGGGCAGCGGCTGGATCCAAACCAGGAGCTGATCGGACAGGGTATTGCCAACATGATTGGAGCTGTGGGCAAGAGTTATCCCGTTTCCGGTTCGTTTTCCCGTTCGGCGGTAAATATCCAGACAGGAGCCGTTACGGGTCTTTCCAGTTTTTTCACCAGCGTTGCCGTTGCTATTGTGCTTCTGTTTTTTACTCCACTGCTGTATCATCTGCCTCAATCCGTCCTGGCCGCGGTCATTATGCTGGCGGTTCTCGGCTTGATCAACATTTCCGGTTTTATTCACGCCTACAAGGCGCAATGGTACGACGGCCTCTTTTCTGTGATTACCTTTGTGGCGACCCTCATAACAGCGCCGCACCTTGATAAGGGAATCAT
>JAVEVM010000423.1:0-4386 GCA_034005055.1 Desulforhabdus sp.
CCTTTTCCGAGAAGTGGTATATGGAAAAGCCAAGATATGCGATTGCCGCAGCAACCAGGACACGACCCAAAAAGGTTAAGAAGCTACTCATTTCCTACCCCTCCTTAAATAGGCAAACCTTCATGCAAAACCGCCGTTGACTCCCAGGTTCTGGCCTGTGACCCACGCGGCTTCATCGCTCACGAGGAACAAAACAACGCGGGCAATATCTTCCGGTTCACCGATACGCCCAAGGGATGTCATTCCGGCCAGCTGCCGGATAGTCTCCTCCGTCTTGCCCCTGGTAAAAAGCTCCGTGTTGGTGGGTCCCGGAGATATGGAATTCACCGTGATGCCGCGCGCGCCGACCTCCCTGGCGAAAATGCGTGTCAACTGTTCCACCGCTGCTTTGGTCGCGGAATACGTGCCATAGGTCGGCATCATCAGGCGCGTGACGGACGAGGACACGTTGACGATTCGACCGCCGGGCTCCAGGCGCGTGGCCGCTTCTCGAAGCATATAGAACACCCCTTTCACATTGGTGTCGAAGCACCGATCGAATTCATTGTCGCTGGTGTCCTGAAGCCGCTTGTACAGAGCGATGCCCGCATTGTTCACGACCACGTCGACTTTGCCGAATGCCTCCATGGCGGCATCGAACAGAGACCGAGCCTCGACGGAATTACCTACATCCGATTTGACGACAATCCCGTCACCGCCCTTCGACACAATCTCGGCAAGCACGGCTTCAGCGGCGGCTCGGCTGTGGAGATAATTCACAACTACCTTGGCGCCCTCCTTAGCAAGAGCCTTGACAATCGCTGCACCGATCCCCTTTGACGAGCCCGTGACAATGCCAACCTTATTTTTTAGTCGCATGGGATGCACTCTCCTTCATTTCAGAAGCCTTTCGCTTGCGGAATATTTCACGAAAAATTTGAAGCGACGAGAATCTGTATGAAACAAGGATTTTGCGGATGCAGGAATGGGAAGAAAATCTGAAGGGTGTGGTACAGGAGCGACATCCTGCGGCAATGACGGCAGATGAATGTCGCTCCTGCTCGTTGGTCAAATCATAACGGGTTGGACGTCCCCCGGTCATGAAGGCTATTTGAAATGGGATGCAGCCTGATCATAGGATTTTTGCAATTCTTTCAAAGAATTATCCAATTCGGATTTTATGCTTTCCCAGGCGGCTCCACTGTCTGATTTGAGAGCGGTCAATTTTTTCGCCAATTCCTGTTCCTGCGCTTTCAGCTTTTCCATTTCCTTGGCGAACTCTGCCTTGGATTCCTCTTTGACGGTTCCAGCCTTGGCTTCTAGTTCCTGAATTTTTTTCTTGTAGTCATCCAGGGAGGTTTGCAGTTTCTTTTCATATTCTCCCATTTGCTGCTTGACGAGAGCAGCCGCTTTATCCACCGCTTCTGCAGCTTCTTTTTTCACTTCACCTGGAGCAACGGTGCCCGGAGCCTTCGTGGTTTTTTCGGGAGCCTTCTCTTCGCTACATCCGAAAAGCAGGCCAAGGCTCAGGGCAAACGCCGCGCATACCAATAGGGAAGTCATTTTCTTCATGTGTAAGTTCCTCCATTTTGTGTTGACGCTCAGATCGTGTCCATCCAGTCATGCGTCGCACAACAAACCCTCGACCGTCGAGAGTCGGACACGCTCTCTGAATGGAAATACATTTTCCGGGATCGCTCTGTTAAATTTGAACCTGAAATGACCTCTGGTGGAAACCGGCATCCTGTGGAAGCGGCCTCCTGTCGAAATGGATGAAACATATTCTCGCACCGCAAACTTCGCGTAAGATAGGACCCATGCCATTGCCTGTCAAGCCGGCCACTGTGATGCGACGGGGGGGAAGCCATGATTTTCCATTGAATATCAGAGGGATCCAATGTACCATCTTTTCAGGCCGATGGAGCGTTAAGTCCAGACGGGTGGAAAACCCGCCGGAGGCAGGATGCTCATGGAGAAAACGATGGAAAGTGGAGGAAGGAATCATGCGCCTTGAAGACCAGCGCGAGAGCGATAATATCGAGGATCGTCGGGGTGAAGGCGGTCGAAGCGGCTTCGGCATTGGCCGGGGCGTCGGCATCGGGACGCTGCTCGTGGTCCTGGCAGCGAGTTATTTCCTGGGCATCGATCCCTCGGTAATACTCAGTCTTTTCACCGGCGGTGGGACCCCTGTGTCCCAATCGACTCCGGCACAGAGATCCGCCCCCGACGACGCCATGGGAACATTCATCTCGAAGGTCCTCGCGGACACCGAAGATACGTGGCGTCAGATTTTTCAGCAAAGCGGGCGTCAGTATCGAGATCCAAAGCTCGTGCTTTTTACTGGAGCGACACCGACAGCCTGCGGCACCGGACAGACGGCAACGGGACCGTTTTACTGTCCGCTGGATCAGACCATCTACATCGACCTGGCCTTTTACCAGGAATTGAGGGACCGTTTCCAGGTGCGCGGGGATTTTGCCCAAGCATACGTCATCGCTCACGAAGTGGGCCATCATGTGCAGAATTTGCTGGGCATCATGGACGAAGTACAGGCAGCTCGAAGCCGTTCCAGTGAAGCCCAGGCCAATGCCCTGTCGGTGCGCCTCGAGCTCCAGGCCGACTGCCTCGCCGGAGTGTGGGCTTACCACGCCGACCGGACACGCAATATCCTCGAGACCGGAGACATCGAGGAGGGTCTGACGGCCGCCAGCGCCATAGGCGACGATCGCGTACAACAGCAGATGCAGGGATATATCGTCCCCGACTCATTCACCCACGGCTCGTCCGCGCAGCGCGTAAGCTGGTTCAGGCGCGGCATCGAGAGCGGCGATATCAGGCAATGCAACACCTTCGAGACACGGCCGCATTGAGGGTTTAGGGGGCGCTATGTCGCAAGTCAGGTTCCGAGCTTTTCGCAGTAAAGTATCAGAATCCTCCGCCCGTGCGAAAATCCCCGCCGCCGAATCCCCCCCTGTCGTCGTCGCGTCTTTCGAAGCCCCGGCCAGAGCCACCCCAATCACCTGAGTGCCCCCGCCTCTGGTGGTGACGGCCGATCTCCCGCCACACTCCCTCCGAATTCAACAGCCCCTCCAGCATCTGGCCGAGCAGGGCTCCGAGGGCAAATCCGCCGGAAAAGGACGAATTGTAGGAATCGTAACCATTGTGGCGATAACGGCGCCTCAGCTCTTCAAGCTCGTCCAGACTCCTCTGTTGTTGCTGCAGGAACCGGTTGGCCGACTGGATTTCCGCTTCGACCTGCTTTTTCTGCTGCTGCATCTGCAGCAGTTGAGCAACAAGCGCGTCGTCTTCGGGACGCGGGGTGGCACGGGCCTCCCTCAGGAGCTCGGCGAGCTCCTCGCGCTGCAGGGCAGCTATCTGCAGTTCGACGATCCGCCTGGATGAGGCGTCCCTCCCCTCGTTGAAGTCGGTCTGCTGCTCCAGGAGCTGCCGATGGCGGGATTCTTCAGCCTCGATGAGTGCGTCATGCTCCTGGAGCTTTTTTTCCGCCTCCTGCATCCTGGCCTGCAGCCCTGGAATACCGGCAGCCTCGGCAGTCTCCCGCTCCATGGCTTGCAGAGTCTGAGCCTCCAGCTGCGCCGTCTGCCGGGCCTTGACGGCATGCTCTCGAAGCCGGAGGGGCAGCTCCTGGAGCATGTAATAGTTGGAGCGATTGCGCTGATAATCGATGTGCTTCGCCACCCAGTTGTCCATGCGGCGGGCGAGCCACCCGGCCTGGTACTGAGGGGTCAGGTAGCCTCTTTTCCACAGGTACATGAAAAGGTCGTCGGCTTCGTAGGGCTTGCTTTTGTCGACGCGATCCTTTTCGGTCTGTGTTGCCTTGTCTTCGGCCTGCTGGGCCACGGCCTCAGCCGCCTCCGCCCGCTCCTTCTGCCGGCGGTAGGTATCCGTCTCCGTAATGCGCTGGCGGGCCTCCTCCAGCAGACGCTGGATCTCCTGTCCGGCCTCGTCCCGCTGTCGCTCCAGCTCTTTGCGCTGCTCCTCGAGCTCCTGCTGCCGCGACAAGCTGGCCTGGATCTGCTTTTGCAGCTCCTGCCGCGCGAGCTGCAGTTTTTCCAGCAAGTTACTGATGACCCGATCCGATTCGTCCAGGCGGGAAACCAGCGGATCGGCATGGAAATCGTCCAGCCGCAGCTTGGCCAGCGCCCTATAGCGTTTGATGGTTTCCAGGTGCAGGGTATTCAGCTCCTGATGCAGCGCCTCCAGGCGCCGCACCGCTTTCTCCTGTTCGGTCTGAGCCCTGTAAAGGTGCTGGTTGATCAGCTGCAGATTGTCTCTTCCCGTTATCATGGCATCGCTCTCTTACCACTGGGTGATGGCGCCGCCCGTAGTCGGCATCAGATAATGAGGAGTCAGGGTGCCGCGCTCTTTGACACCAAACCGGTTGTT
>JAVEVM010000424.1:0-4378 GCA_034005055.1 Desulforhabdus sp.
GGGCAGGGTGACCACGGTTTCCATCCCCTCTTTCATCTCCAACCGGGGATAGACTTCATAACCGGTCAGCCCTTTCAACGGCAGTCGAACCCAGGAATGGAGCGACGCAGAGTGGGCACAAGTCGTCAGTAGAAGGTCGGGGCTCCAATTTTCCATTACCTTCTTGATAATTTCGTTCACCAATCCGGTGCCGTGATATTCCGGAGAAACAATGCGCGCGAGCACATAAATGGCGTTGCTGACCGTGCCGCCGGCTTCCACTGCGCCATAATCAAACAACATGGTGGCCGCCAGCTTGTTTGAATCATCTCGGAGCAGCATGAGCTCTCTGCGGATGCTTCCTCCCGGAAGAGTGAAATGATCCTCCAGCCATTCTTTGCGAACTTCATCCGACATCCTGGGAAACGCCCGGCTCAACAGGTCATCGATCTCAGCCCGAAGCTTCACTTGTTCTTCTGCAGGCCATCCCAATACTTGATCGACCGATGTGATCTGCTGATTGAACTGCATGTGGATTCTCCGATTCAAAGACGGGAACCGAGCCGACCCTTGCTGCCCGGATCTTTTGGAGCGAGGCGGAGCGCCAGGCGTTATTCGTCTGCTATTGCCATCTTGCTGTCGTTTTGCGCAAACAGGAAGAACAATAAAGTTATAAACAGATAAACCAGCCCGAAATAGATGACGCCGTTGCCGCTCCCCGCCACAATGAGCAGCCAGCCGAAGGTGACCGGTCCGAGTACCTGGCCGAGGCGATTGGCAGAGGAATAAATCCCCATCGCTTTTCCTTTTCCCAGCTCTTGCGTCACATTAAGCTTCAATGCATAAGCGCTTTGGGATGCAAAGCCGAAGCTGCTGGAAAGGCCGAGCAGAAGCACGGTCAACGAGGTAGCCACGATGCCCTGGAAAAAATAGAAGGAGATAAACGCCATGCTGCCCAGAATCCCGCTTATTACGATGAACCCTTTTCTTCCCCGGGATGCGTCGACGTACTTGCTGACAAAGGGAGCAATGTAGATCAGGCAGACCCCGTAAATCATCAAAATCCTGCCGATGTTCGACTGGGACGCGCCGATTCGGTTCAGGTATACCGGGCTGAAATAATTCAGGAAACCAACCAGAGCAATGGCGGTCGGGAAGCTGCTGAATAGAATCAGACTGGAAATGTTTCTATTGGTGAGAAAACGCCAGACTTGACCGAATCGAAGAGATTGCTCCGGTTGGTCGGCGCCTGCGGCAGCGGGTCTTCGAACGGCCTCCCGCATGAAGACAAAGGTGTAGGGAATGACACCGAGCAGAATAACGGCGCCAATCAGAAATACTTTGCTGTAGCCGATTCTTTCCGCCAACATGGCCCCGGCCGCACCGCCGCAAATGCTACCGGCATAGACGCCGGCCCACAACTGCGCCAGTCCGCGCGCCCGGTTGCTGTCGGTTGTATAAGTGACCACAAACAACTGAGCGGCAATCAGCGAAAATCCATACCCTATGCCGAAGATGGCCTGGGACAAAATGAAATGAATGGCATCGGGCGCCAGCCAGGCATAGACGAAGCCCAAAGCCGAAAGCCCTAAACCGACCAGGAAAGGTTCATGCCATCCTCGGCGGTCGCCCCAGGTACCGCCGACAAAAATAAAGATCCCGGTAGTCAAGACCCTCGCCGAGATGGGGATGCCCATAACCATATCCTTGGACAAGCCCAGGATCGGTTCATACAAATTTTCCATGTGCAGAGGAATGAAGGAAATGCCGATGTCGATTCCGAACAGGAACAGAAACGCCGCCGGTCTCATGATTCCGAAGTGGACCGCGCTCCTTCGATCGTTTTGGGCCAGTTGTTTTTTCATGAACGGCAGCATGAGGATCAGCATCTCGATCAAAAACAGGATTGAAATGAACAGCACGGTAAAAGCGTCCAGGGCCATGTCCCGGATTTCCTGAAAGACCACCTGCTTGGATATGTATGTGGAGACGTACCCTTGCAGTTGCATCTCTTTTTGAATGTCGAGGCGGAGGCTGTAGGAGGGATCGGCCTTCGCCAGGGCGGTTTCGGCTTGCTTCTTCTGTTCTTCCGTCGCCTTCTGGAAATCGACCACACCCTCTTTGGTAGCGACATACAGAGGCCGCTCCCGGCTGTCATAAACCGTGATATCGGCAAATTCCGGGGATGCCTTGATGATTTCTCCCATCAGAACATCCATCTTGACCAGCTTGTCGATACGGATGCCCTTGCTCAGCAGGTACTCGATATCGTCTCTTAGCAGAGCCGTTAAGGTGCCCGCTTTCTCCTTTGCAATGGTGAGATAGTGATCTTTGAAGGCGTTGGTCTGAATTGTGGAAAAGCAGATTTGTGCGGCGCCGACCACTATAAATATCAGCCAGGAAATCTTCTTTCGCGGAAATTTCCCCTCGGCGCTCACCGACGGAGCCACAAAATGGAGCAGCAAAACGAGCAACAAAGTGCTGCCCGCAAGAATAATTGAAATCATGGTGATGTTGTTTTTCAGGATGGCATTGAGAAAGGGCTCTATCTGTGCCTGATCGAAGGTCATCACCACCATTGCGACCGGTTCTTGATCCCGGCCGTGCACCGGCAAGGTGACATAGTACTCGTTTTTGAATTTGCTGTAGGGAGATGCTGATTTCCTGCTTTTCTGACTTCCCGCCTGAAGCTTTTGCGGCAGCATGCTGTCGACCAGTTTTTCATCTGCACTGTATAGAATCCTGCCATCGGGTAGAGCCACGGAGACATTGATCGCGCCGCCTAC
This sequence comes from Desulforhabdus sp., assembly GCA_034005055.1. GTDB lineage: Bacteria > Desulfobacterota > Syntrophobacteria > Syntrophobacterales > Syntrophobacteraceae > Desulfoferrobacter. The sequence continues at coordinate 2,766 of JAVEVM010000424.1, forward strand.
CGCGGCATCTGCCCCGATGGCTTGCGGAGCCTGGGACAAACCGACCTTGCTGGTCAGGTTGTCCCTGGTTTCCTCCAGCATCCGGTTCATTCCGACGAACTTGTTTATATTTTTACCGAACCGGAGCGCCTGTTCGAGATTTCGCTGCAGATCCTTGCCGACCACCTGATATTCGGAGACAATGGAGCCCAGATAGAGCTTTTCAAGCGAGCTTATGGTCAATAACGCCCCGAACCCGAGAGCCAGGACGAGCAGAATGAAGGCGCTCGCTATGAGCTTCAGCTTAACGCGCGCGGGCCTGGAAGTTGTTTGTTCTTCGATATGATTGTCGGACATTTGCCCCCCACCGTGACCACATGGTTTTAATACAACATCGAATCTCGCACAAGGACCAATTCCTCCGGCGGAACTGCTATTTCCTCCTGCAAGTGCTTCCTGCCGGCGGCACTTTGAGGTTAAGATTGGGTTGTCATTTTGCCGCATAAGTTATAAGGATTGGCTCGAGAAGACAAAGAATGAGAAGTATTTTTCTTTACTCCGTCTCCTCAGTGTCCGCGTGGCAAAAATGCAAGGGTTTCAACCTCAATTTCAGTATGGATGGGAAATCGCTATGAGTAGATTCTGGAGCTCGAAAGTTCACGCTCTCACTCCCTATGTACCCGGAGAACAGCCGAAGCTGCCCAATCTGGTCAAATTGAATACCAATGAAAACCCCTTCGGCCCTTCGCAAAAGGTGCTGCAGGCTCTGAAGGTGGAGGCGGCCGAAAGCCTGCGATTGTACCCGGACCCCAACGCCGATCGGCTCAAAGCCGCCGTGGCCGCTTATTTTGGGATGACGCCCGGGCAGGTGTTCGTCGGCAATGGCTCGGATGAGGTGCTGGCACATACCTTTCAAGCACTGCTCAAGCACTCGAAGCCGCTGCTCTTTCCCGATATCACCTACAGCTTCTATCCGGTCTACTGCGGGCTGTATGAAGTGGACTACGAGGTAGTGCCGTTGACGGATGCCTTCGAGATTCGGCTGGAGGATTATGAACGGCCCAACGGCGGCATCATGTTCCCCAACCCCAATGCCCCTACCGGGCGGCTGGTGCCGTTGAGCTCCATCGAAAAGCTGCTGCAGCACAATACCGATTCGGTTGTCGTGGTCGATGAAGCCTACGTCGATTTCGGCGGTGAAACCGCGATACCGCTGGTGGACCGTTATCCAAACCTGCTGGTGATTCAAACTCTTTCAAAATCCCGCTCGCTGGCCGGCCTGCGCGTCGGCTTCGCAATCGGGCATGCGGATCTGGTCGAAGCTTTGGAAAGAATCAAAAACAGCTTCAATTCCTATCCTCTGGACCGATTCGCCATCGCCGGCGCCGTCGCTGCAATGGAAGACCGCGATTATTTTGAATATACCTGCCAGGCCGTGATTCGCACTCGGAACAGACTGGTGAAGGATTTAACCGAACTGGGCTTCGAAGTGCTGCCTTCAGCGGCCTATTTCGTCTTTGCCCGCCATCCGCAGCGAGACGCGCGCGAGCTGGCTGCACAGTTGAGGGCAAGATCCATCATCGTGCGCCATTTCAGCCAACCGCGCATCGAGCAGTTCCTGCGCATCACGGTGG
>JAVEVM010000425.1:0-4374 GCA_034005055.1 Desulforhabdus sp.
CCATCGCCTTGATGGTCGCCTCCCTGGCACTCAGCCGGGTTTCGTCGATATTGCGAACGGCGTTTTCCACTACCACGATGGCATCGTCCACCACAATTCCGATGGCGAGCACAATTCCGAAAAGAGAGATCATATTGAGGCTGAATCCCATCAGACCCATCACCGCAAAGGTACCGATCAGCGAGACTGGAATGGTTACCCCCGGAATAATGGAAGCCCGCCAATCTTCCAGGAATACAAAGATCGTCAAAAATACCAGCAGGGATGCGATGATGAGAGTCATGAGCACTTCGCGGATGGCCGAATTGACGAACTTGGTGGTGTCAAAGGGAATGGTATAATCGAGATCTTTCGGAAAACCTTTGCTGAGCTCCGCCATTTTGGCGTCCACCCGCCTCGACACATCCAGGGCATTAGCTCCGGGCAGCTGAAAAACAGCCAGGGCCGCCGACGGTTTTCCTTTGAAAAGACTGCCGACGTCATAGCTGGCAGATCCGAGCTCTACTCGCGCGACATCTTTAACCCGAGTTATGCGAGCCCCTGCGGCAGTCTTAATGATAATGTCCTCGAACTCTGCGACATCCGTGAGACGGCCCTGGGTATTGATGGTATACTGGAAGCTCTGGTCGGGCGGAACGGGCGGCTGGCCGATCTGCCCGGGAGCCACCTGGACGTTTTGCTCCCGAATGGCGTCAACCACGTCGTTTGTGGTCAGGCTTCGTGCTTTAAGCTTATCCGGGTCCAACCATACACGCATGCTGTAATTGCCGGCGCCGAACACGAGCACTTCGCCGACGCCATCGAGGCGGGAAAGCTCGTCCCGGATGTGCAAGGTGGCATAGTTGCTCAGATAGAGCTCGTCAAAGGTGTCGTTCGGCGAAACCAGCGATGCTATCAGCACGATATTCGATGATTGCTTTTGCACGGTGATGCCGAGGCGCCGCACCTCTTCGGGCAGCATCGGCTCGGCAACTGCCACCCGGTTTTGGGTACGCACCGCCGCCATGTCAAGATCGGTACCGGTTTCAAAGGTTACCGTCAGCTGATATTGCCCGTTGTTGGAACAGGTGCTCGACATGTAGAGCATCCCTTCCACGCCGTTCACCTGCTCTTCGATCGGCTGAGCCACGGTTTGCGCCACAACTTTGGCATTGGCTCCCGGGTAACTGGCCGAAACTACTACGGTGGGTGGCAGTACGTCCGGATATTGAGCGATGGGAAGCTTCCTGAAAGTGACCAGTCCGGCAATCACAATAATGATGGAGACGACAGCGGCAAAAATGGGACGATCGATAAAAAATCGGCTGAACATCTTCAATTACCTTGTTTGGGAGTTGCAGTCGGAACCTCGGGGCTCGCTTTCTCACCCGCGGGCTCGGGAGTGACCGTCAAATCGGGCCGGGCCCGCTGCAAACCCTCCACAATGATGAGGTCATCGGCGGCTATTCCATCTTCGATGACACGCATATTCCCTGACCGGGCGCCGGTTTTTACCGGGCGATATTCAACTTTATTCTGAACATTGACCACTAGAAGGTATTCGCCGCGCTGATCCGCCCCAAGCGCCAGATCGGGCACCAGTAGAGCGCTTTCCCGGGTACCGGTGGGTACCCGAATGCGGGCGAAAAGCCCAGGCCACAACAGGTGCTCGTGATTGTCAAACACGCCGCGCACCTGAATGGTGCCCGTACTTGGATCGAGCCGGTTGTCGACAAAATCGATGCGCCCTTCGAACGGATACCCCGCCTGATCGGAAAGCCCAAGGTAGACCGGGGTGCTTGCCTTTCCTTCTCTGGACGGTTTCAGACGCAAGGCATTCTGCTGGTAACGGAGCAGATCGCGTTCATTCACATTGAAATAGACGTATATCGGGTCATCTCTCACGATCGTGGTGAGCAGAGTGCGCTCGCTGGCACCCACCAGGTTGCCTTCGTCCACCAGTTCGCGCCCGATTCGGCCGCTGATGGGAGCGTGAATCCGGGTGTAAGCCAGATTCAACTCGGCCGTATCAATAGCGGCCAGGGCCGCCTGAATAGCTGCTTTTGCCACATCGCGGTCGGCCCGTCCCTGGATGACTTCAACTTCGCTGACCGCATTGGCTTTAAAAGCAAGCTCCTTTCTTTTGAGTGTCGCCTCGGCCTGTTTCAGCTCGGCCTTGCGGCGCTCCAGCTCCGCTTTGGCCTCGTCCAGCTTGGCCTGAAACGGTCGCGGATCGATCACAAACAGAAGATCGCCCGCTTTCACTCGGGCCCCGGGCTGAAAGTTGATGTTTTCAAGATAGCCCTCCACCCGAGCCCGTATTTCCACATAGTCGGTCGCTTCAGTCAGCCCGTTGAAATCGGCATAGTCGGTTACCGTCTTTTGAATTGGTTTGCTGACAGCCACCTGCGGAGGTGGAGGCGGCGCGTAAACGTTTTTTTCTTCGCAGCCGGCGAATGAAAAAAAGATCATCAACGCGGTCGCAGGCCAGCTCAGACTCCTGAGCGCTGATCTAGGAGCTTGCCAAGTCACAAAACCTCCTCCATGTTCATAAGACCTGTTGTTTCTGAAGAACTCCCGCAATTCACTCACCTGAAGCCCGCCCCACTACCGGCAGACTTTTGGTGTCATCCAAGAGGTCGCCCCACTCCCAACCTCCGCCAAGAGCTCGGTAAATTCCCACCAGATTGATCGCAATGTTCCCATGTGACTCGGCCAACTGATTCTCGACGTTAAAGACATTGCGCTCGGCATCGAGCACATTCTGAAAATCCCTGAGCCCGTCTTTGTACAGTTGAACGGCCAGGGTCAAGGTCCGTCGCGCCGCAGCGACTGAGCGCTCCAGAGCCTCCATCCGGTTGCGCTCCTCCAGATACGCGGTCATGGCGTTCTCGGCCTCGTTCAAGGCATTGAGCACCGTCTGTTCGTATTGCAGCACGGCCTGTTCGGTGCGGGCGTCCTCTACCTTGATTTGGCTGCGGATACGACCGCCGGCAAAAATATTCCAACGCACGCTCGGTCCAACGCTGTAGAACTGGCTGCCGCTTTTGAAGAGATCCCCAAAATCGGTCGCTTCAACACCGATTGTGCCGAACAACGAAAAGGTTGGATAAAGATCGGCGGTCGCGATTCCGATCCGAGCGGTTTGGGCGGCAATTTCGCGCTCCGCCCGACGAATATCCGGCCGCTGCCGCAAAAGATCGACGGGGAGCCCCACCGTAAGCTCAGCAGGCGGCATGGGAATGGACTTGACCGGCGCCAGTTCATCATGAACTGCTCCGGGCTGCAGTCCCAACAAAACCGCCATGGTATTGATGGCCTGAACCAGTGCGGAGCGCAAAATGGGCACCTGCGCCTCTGAATTGGCGAGCACGTCTTCAGCCTGAGCTACATCCAGGTCCGCGGCCAGTCCGTATTTGAACCGGGTTTGTGTCAAAGACAATATCTGCCGCTGAGACTGAATGTTTCCTTCGGTGGCGGCGAGGCGCGCCTGCAGAGCTCTGATAAGCAGGTAGGTGCGGGCTATCTCTGCAAACAGGCTCACCTGCACATCACGGCGATCCTCCAGGGTCGCCTGATAAGTAGCGGTCGCCGCCTCCACGGAGCGACGAATGCGACCGAAAAGATCTAACTCCCAACTCGAATCAAGACCTACGGCCACCCGGTTGGCTTCTACTCCAATCCCCACCAGGGCGTTTTCGCTGCTCCGCTGCCGGGCAAATTCACCGACCACGTCCACCTGCGGATAGAAAACACCGGCCGCAACACCGATTCGAGCTCTCGCCTCCTTGATCCTGGCAACCGCCGTTTTGAGATCCAGATTGCCGGCGGATCCTTCGGCAATGAGTCTGGCCAAGAGCGGATCGTTAAAGACAGTCCACCAGTCTTGAACCGCTTCCAAACCGGTGACCACAGCCGGATCGGATGCCGTCTGCCACTGCTCCGGCAGTTTTGCCGCCGGCGGCAGGTAATCCGGTCCCACCGCCGCACATCCGGTCACGATCCAAGCGAGCCACAGAAGAAGCATCGGCAATCGTGCGCAACGCGCCAGCGATCTATGCGAATTCGCCGCCGCGAGCGGCTGAAATGGAGATTTCATAGGAAGGCTCTTTCCTTCTGGCTTCGAGCTAAACATACTCGTATGTATCTAACGAAGCACTGCTGATATCACCGATCCGATCTGCCTGCAAGCGCATTTTGCTGACGCAGCCACGGCCTTTGATTATCCCCTTGCAAATGCGGCTCCAGCCAAAGGTCCCGACCAAAATCGGCCGCAAACATTACCAATTCCTGCAAGTGCCTAATAAGATGCTGCAATACCGCTAATTCTCTTCTAGAATGGAAACTTCTCATTAAAGAGTCTGCGAACGTGCACCGATGTCATCCGACAATAAA
>JAVEVM010000426.1:0-4370 GCA_034005055.1 Desulforhabdus sp.
AGTCCCCCAATCAGGAGTACAGGGACCGCGGTCAGTGCTACACACAACAGGATCAGTTTTGCTTTGAGGGACAACCCGGCTTTCATTTCATTTCTCCTTCTTTTGTTACTCAGCCTCTTGCGGAGTAGGATGATGTATGATCATTCCAAAAATCGTTTGACCGGCATTAACTACAACATCGTCAATCGGGTGGGAAAACTTAACAGAATTTTCACATCATTTATCAATGATAGCCGTCATTTGGTTCTGCCCGGACAGCAAATAACCGATAGCTGGGTAAAAAGGCTCTTGATTAATGGACTGCAAAGTGATTTGCTTGGGAACGAGGATTCCGTATGATTCGTTACCGAAAGGCACTCATTGTTACTCTGAGCCTAAACATTCTGGCTGCGGTGGCTTTCTATTTCTGGAAGCCTGGCGTGCTCTTTTCCCTGCCTCAGTATTTATTCCTCAGCGATTCGTCTTATTATGATTCTTACATTCGAGCCGTGAGCAAAAAGCATGGGATTGATTTTCATTTGGTGAAGGCGCTGATCAGAGCCGAGTCCAAGTTCAATCATCTGGCTGTATCGCCCAAAGGAGCCATGGGGCTGATGCAGGTGATGCCGGCGACAGCCGATCACATGGGCATATCCGATCCTTTCAATCCGGAAGAGAATATAGAAGGTGGCGTCCGGTATCTGAAATGGCTGATGCAGGTTTTCGACAACGATCTCAACCTGGCACTGGCAGCCTATAATGCGGGTCCGACCACCGTTAAACGCTATGGTGGCGTACCGCCCTATTCCGAAACCCGTGCATATCTCAAAAAAGTTCTGAAGTTTTATTCAGAGTATAAGAGCAACACGTAGATCGCTCTTTCCTGGAAAGCTCATCACCACAGTCGGATAACCTTTTTCCCCTGTTTCATGGAGGCTCTGATTTTTCCCACGTGTCGTAGTGCAGCGATTTCTCGTTCGAGGTCCGCCGGTTTGTTCAAGGATTTGCAGAATTTCCGCCTGCTAACCGTTAATCTGAAGCACCTGCCATTCTTGCTCCTTTAAAGATTTAGCAATGTGAACCGCCCACTTATTGGATATCCCGCCCCTCGGGGCAATCACATGAAGCGCGTGGCAACGAAGTGCTGCGCAAAAGCTCCCGTGCAATTGCTCACTTCTGAATGAGACCAATCACCGTACCAAGGGCTTCTGCTTTCCTTGACTTCGATTTTTCCTTCACTTATAGGTATCCGATAATTTTGGACACTGCTTGCAACCATGCCTTACAGGGAGACGACTATGGAGCGAAAGCCTACGTACACTGCTGCTATCTTCTGCTTTGCCTTGTTGCTGATTTGTGCCGCAACGGTGACCGGCAAAGATGTCGGCCGGAAACCGGAGCCCGACCAAGCTCTGCAAGCATTAAAAGAAGGAAATGCCCGATTTTCCGCCGGCAAGCCCGTTCATCCTCACACCGATGCCGCCCGGCTTGAGCAAGCCGGTACCGAAGACCAGGGCAGCCATGCCTATGCCACCGTCCTTTCGTGTTCCGACTCGAGAACTCCGGTGGAGCTCATCTTTGATGCCGGTCTCATGGATATATTCGTGATTCGCGTGGCCGGCAATGTATGCGATGTGGACGAGATTGGCTCGATTGAATACGGACTGGCCCACGTCAATACTCCCGTTCTAGTGGTGCTTGGCCACACCAAATGCGGCGCGGTGACCGCCGTCACCCGGGCAATGCAAGGCCATGGCCACGCTCTGGAGCGCAACATTCCACCTTTGCTTGACAATATTGAGCCGGCGGCGCGCCGTGCTATGTTAGAGCATCCTGATATAAAGGGCGATGACATCGTACCTTATGCCATTGAAGCCAACATTTGGCAGGCCATCGAAGATCTTTTCATGGAGAGCCCCGCCACCCACGACCTGGTAAAAAGTGGTCAGGTTAAGGTAATTGGTGCTGTCTACGATATTGGGACCGGCAAAATCAGCTGGCTGCCCGAAGCGAAAGTGAGCAAGATTCTGCTCCAAGTCGAGGCTTCGCCCGATCGCGCCACCCAACCGATGGCAGTGCAGAAAAAGTCTTCCGCACATCAATGAGCCCACGCGAACAATAGTCTCAAGAAATGAATCGGAGCGTGCCTGGTGAAATTCATCATTGCGTTGTTTTCAGCCCTGATATTCTTTCCCGTGACCTGCCATGGGACGGCACTGACAAAGTTGCAGGTCGATCCACCATTTCAGCCGGGGGAAAGGCTGACCTTCAATCTTAGCTGGGAATTTATTCCGATCGGCACCGCAGCCCTTGAAGTTCTCCCCATGTCGAGTATGCAGGGAAAAACTGTGCATCATTTTCTCGCAAGCGTGACCACCAACCCGGTAATCGACAACATTTACAAGGTCCGCGATCGCATTGAAGGTTATGCCGATGCCGACCTGTCGCGTTCCGTTCTCTACCGGATGAAGCAGCGTGAGGGAAGCTGCAAGCGAGATATCACCGTGATCTTTGACTGGGAAAAAGGGACGGCACAATACAGCAACGCCGAGAAAAAGCGGCCGCCAATCGCCATTTCACCGGGAACTTTCGATTTAGTCTCTCTTTTCTATGCGTTTCGACTGCAGGATCTGCAAGAACAAACCGAGCTTCAAGCCCCGGTTACCGATGGCAAAAAGCTTGTAGTCGGCAAAGCCAAAATTCTTTCCAAAGAGAATGTGACTGTTGGCAACATCAACTATGAAACCTTTGTGGTGGAACCTGACATCAAAGAGGCCGGCGGCGTATTCGAGCATGGTGAAAATGCCAAACTGCGGGTGTGGATCACATCCGATGAGAAGCGCATTCCGGTGAAGGTCATGTGCCGAGCACCGATCGGCCGATTCATCGCCGAGCTCGTCTCTGTCGAACAACACTGACAAACTGCGGCTTATCAGCTCTGGGCAGACAATTGTGTCGGGAACCGACCGCAAGAGAACTCAAACAGTCACCTTCGCGGGTTGCACCAGAACAAGCCTTACCGATGAGCGATTCCGACCGCAACGATTTCTAATTGCGCAGAAGCCTCTTTCAGATCAGACCTATTTGTGCGCTCAGCGTCGGGGGGATCCATGCGCTTCGACGGGGAAAGTGAGCTTCGCTCCGAACCAGCCGATGACCGATATCATCGGTACCAGGGCAAGGACCAGAGTAAAATATAGAACACTGGATGCGCCAAAAGAATCGAGGATATCAGGCACGACGATCTGCCATACGAAAATAACCATAGCCGTGACCCACATGATCAGGGACATCCATAGCTTAATGATCACCGGCTTGACGGGCTTTGCCAGGTAATTCAGCCACCAGCTGAATAGGCCGGTCGCCACTACCACCGGGAGAAACAGAAGGCCGGCCGCCAGGCAGTGCATCGCGGTAGCCTCAAAAGACTCGACGCCGGTGATCAGGTACAAAACATTGAAAGCGGCGGTTGCCAACATAAACACAATAGGGAAATGGACGGTCATAGGGTGTGGATGGCGGGTGAGGATTGGATAGCGATCCAAGAGCCGGGCCAAACCAGGATGCATCTTCCTTTCCACATCTTCTTTCTTCTTCACTATGCCGACTTGCGGGTATTTATCCAATACTTCGGGGCCATGGGGAGCAGCTTTGAAGTCAGCAGTCAGATCCTTACCGGCATTGTGCCGCCGCATGTGGACTCCGTTTCTCCATAATTTGCTTTCGCTCACATCATAGACTTTTCCTTCGCGCACGATGTAGATCGGTCTACCCTCTTTGCCGTCAAAATCCGCCAGAGCATCAAGATCAAATTCTTTCATCATCGTCCCTCCCTTTTTCAAACCCACAGGAATGCATAAAATCAACAGAATCTCGCAAAGTCAAAGGTTTTTGTACTGTTGGCAAGACCGAAAATCCTTATGTAAATTAAGATGAGGTCGTTGCTCAGGCAAAGCCACCCGGTTGGAAGTTTCAGGATTGTATTGACTGTTTCGCAATTGTACCTATAGTTATGAAGTCCGTCAGCTTGGTCTGCTCGAGGTCTTCATAGTTTAAACGGAAGCAGGAATTCATAATGATAGATCTGGGTCGTCGAGACTTCTTGAAGATCATTGGTGCAGCAGGTGCATCCGCCACATTAGGTTGCTCATCAGAATCAGCGCGTCGGCTTATTCCTTACGTAATACCTCCCGAAGAAATCATTCCAGGCGAAGCCAGCTGGTTTGCCACCACCTGTCGAGAGTGCCCGGCGGGTTGCGGCCTGTTGGCTAAGAATCGAGACGGCCGCATTATAAAGGTGGAGGGAAATCCTTTGCATCCGGTTAATCTGGGAGCTCTCTGTCCCAGGGGGCAAGCCTCTTTGCATGGCCTTTACAATCCGGACCGATTTC
>JAVEVM010000427.1:0-4368 GCA_034005055.1 Desulforhabdus sp.
GATAAAAGCAAACGGCATGGGGTTTAAAGGATCAGAAGAAACAGACGACATGTATTCGGCCATTGACATGCTGGCGGACACAATTGAGTCGCAGGTTAAGAAAAACAAGGAGAAGTTCCGCGGAAGAAAATCGACCAACGCCACAAGGGATTTTGCTGCAGCCATTAGCGCCGAAGGTGGCGGGCAGGGAACAGTTGATCGGGAAACACGAGTCATCAGGACCGAGCAGGTATATGCCAAACCCATGGATCTGGATGAAGCGGTCATGCAGTTGGACCTTTCCAGTGGCGAATTTATGGTGTTCAACAACCGTCATACCAATCGCATTAACGTTTTGTATCGGCGCAAAGACGGAAATTATGGCCTTATTGAGACCATGGCGTAAGCCCACCCAATGGCTTTTCTACCCGTCTGGTGATGATTCCAGCAAAGAGGCGCTGAAAGGAACGAGAAGAGTTAAATGAAAATACTGGACATTCTAGCGGAAGAGTCGATAATTCCCGAGCTCAAAGGTAGAACCAAGAAACAGGTGCTGGAAGAACTCATCGATGCCTTACTGAAAAACAAGTCCCACCTCGATCACGACAGGTTAATGGCTGTTTTGCTTGAAAGAGAACGGTTGGGAAGCACTGGTATCGGGGATGGGATTGCCATCCCCCATGGAAAAATGAAAGACCTTGACCAACTGGCTCTTTCTTTTGGCAGGTCGACGCAAGGGGTGGATTTCGAATCGATGGACGGTAAACCGGTGCACCTGTTTTTCCTGCTGGTGGCACCCGAAAATTGCGCCGGAATTCATTTAAGGGCTCTGGCGAAAATCGCAAGACTTTTGAAAAACGGGACTGTGAGGAAGAAACTGGGCAATGTCAAGAGCCGAGAAGAAGTTTATTCGGTCATCCAACTGGAAGACGAAGATTTCTGAATAATTGGTGATTTTTCTCAATTCTGCCAGCAGCTCCAAGACTTTCTGTCGTTTGTTTCACCAATGCCAACGCAGCGTTTCCTTCCCCCAAGATGTTTTTGCCGGTAGGCATTCTCCATGTATGAAAATCCGAGGAATGATTGATGGAATGAACAAAAGAGTTCACGTCGTAGTTGTCACAGGGCTTTCAGGTTCGGGTAAAAGTACGGCAATAAAAGCTTTCGAAGACGCCGATTATTTTTGCATCGATAATTTGCCCGTGCCGATGCTTCCTCAGTTGCTGACGCTCTTCGAGAAAGACATGCCGGATCTTAATAGGATCGCTCTGGGGATCGACATCCGGGAGCGGAAATTCCTCAAAGATTATGATGAAATATTTAAGTCCTTTGACGATTCCGGCTATCGTTTCGAAATCCTGTTTTTGGAAGCGAGCACTGACGTTTTACAAAGACGGTACAGTCAGACTCGACGAGTGCACCCGATCACATCGCGTGAGACCGTGCTGCTGGACGCCATACAAAATGAGCGCAAGCAGTTGGGAGCTTTGCGCAGCAGGGCTACGCGCATCGTGGATACCAGCAACTATTCGATTCATCAGCTCAAGAGCTTCATAACCAGATCCTATGGCAACGTATCCGACGACAGCAGGTTGAGCATCCAGGTTTTGTCTTTCGGATTCAAATATGGACTTCCTTTTGAGGCCGATATGGTCATGGACGTTCGGTTTCTTCCCAACCCCTACTTTGTCGAAGAGCTCAAGGCTCAGGACGGCCGTTCCCCGCTCGTTCAGTCCTGGCTGATGAAATGGCCTGCCGCACAAGAGCTCAGTTCCGATTACACCGCTTTGCTGGTGAAGCTGCTTCCCTTGTATGTCGAAGAAGATAAGCGTTATTTGACCATTGCTTTTGGCTGCACGGGCGGTAAACATCGGTCTGTGGTAGTGGCCGAACAAGTCGCGGATCAGCTGCGCCGCCGCAATTACAGGATTAATATCTTTCATCGGGACATCCATCTGGAGTGAGTGACGGTCAATGGCGACAGAGGATCGAAAAGAACAGATCGGAATAATCGTGATTTCCCACTGCAATCTCGCTGCTGAGCTGGTTCGTGTTACAGAGCTCATTGTAGGTCGGCTGACAAATTGCAGGACGATTTGCTTTGAGGCCAATCAGCCAGTGGAAGAGATGACGAAGCAGCTGCGCGGTGCTATCAAAGAGGTCGATCAAGGTAAAGGGGTTTTGATTTTGACTGATCTTTTTGGAGGGACTCCGGCCAATATCAGCCTGTCATTTCTCAGTCCCAAAGTCGAAGTGGTTTGCGGAGTAAATCTGCCAATGCTGATAAGACTGGCGGCATCGCGGGAATCGAATTCACTGGCCGAGACGGCCGCCATGATAAAAGAATACGGCAAACGCCATATATCCCTGGCAAGCGAGGTGCTCTCCCGTTCGGTAAAGGATGTCCCATGATTCTGACCAAAGCACCGCGCGGCTGCTCGCTCCAATTTTAATCGATGCGACTTCATGCGCGGAGTCCGCCGAATCCGAGGCCGGGTGCTGGTGGCATTTCTCGAACCCGATTCCGTTGAAAGTCGTGAGAGGCTGGTGGATGGAGAAATCGAATAAGACGAGCTGCGGGGTTGAGGGGATAAGGAACGATAGAAATCGGGAGTCATTAAGGGATGAGAGAAGAAGGAAAATCTACCCGTAGGGGAAGGAAAGATCCGGTGCACGAACAAGGGCCGAGTCCGGGCATTCAATTCAGTCGTCGGCGCTCCGCACCCTCTCACCTCCGGGCTCGCTCAAGCGCCCCCGACGGCGTTTTAGCACCTCTTTATCCCAGGTTTTCCTGCGCAGAGGCAAGTGCTAAGTTAATATTGTTCGAGATAGTGCCTATCACCGTTGAGGACCTGCCATCTATTTTGGAGATCGAGCAGGAGAGCCAGCCGGAACCGTGGAGTCGACAGCTTTTTATGGAAGAGCTGGAGCGGCCCTGCGCACAGATCCTGGTGGCAAAGATGCGGGAAATACCCCATGCCCTCTTGGGATATATTTGCTTTTGGAAAGTTGCAGACGAGATTCAGATACTTAATATCGCAGTTCATAGGAATTACCGCAGACAGGGAATCGGGTGCTCTCTTCTGCAGCAAGCGTTACTCCATGGCTGTGAGAAAAAGGCGCAAATCGCTGTATTGGAAGTTCGCCGCGATAATGCGGCGGCACGCAAATTGTATGAAAGCATTGGCTTTAAGGTCGTGGGGGAACGGCCCAATTATTACGGCTTGCGTGAAGCCGCGATCATCATGGAGCTCGAGCTGTAACGCGCTGACCTGTGAATAGAGGATAATGCATGAGCCATTTGATAGAAATGGAGCAAATCCGATCTGATGCTCTCACGAGAAATCTTGATCTGACCAATGTGGAGGTGATTGTCCCTCGGCTATTCGAAGTTCTGCAGGAGGCTGTTGCTGGATATGCCGGAAAGGAGCAGCAGGCGCAAGAACTACTGCGGGAATATCATCACAAGTATATAAATTGGGGCTTCGTCATTCGAGAAACATGGCGGTACGCTTTATCGAACCTGTCCATGTACCGTTGCCAGCCTTCTAGTGGGATTATTGTCTACCTGCTCGCGCACATCTTTGTTGACGGTCTCAGGAGATCGGAAAGGAAGGACGTGTGCAGTCTCGCCGCAGATCATTTACTGGCGTTTTTCTTGAAGCTCGCAGAGGAGATGCCCGAAGAGCTTGCCCGACCTCTTCCCGACGGGGTTATTCCGGAATCGATCGGACTCAGGCCGGAAGCTATCAGCTCCTGCCATCAGGGCATTATACGGTTCTATTTCATTCAGTTGAGCGAGCTTGCCCCGGAATCTTTCGAATATCTCATGCGTAGTTTTTATCAGGCCAAAAAACTCGTCATCAAGCTTTTGGACTTGTGGTCCGATGAGTCGTCGTTTGCAGAGCTGCGCTCCCTATTTAAGCGTCTGACGGTGGAGACCTATAATTTTTGGCTGAACAGAGAAGATCCGTATCGGTGGCTGGTTAAACAAATCGGTGCTGAAGCTGTCACCAACTCACTTCATGAGGCTTGTGCACCGGTCAGCCATGAACGATTCAATGAATATCTTCAGGTGCTGCAAACCTCGGTGGAGGCTGAAACAAACGATCGGAAAGCGGTCGAACGGATGACAATGTTGCCCGATTTCCGTGAGATCGTGCGCTTCTATTTCAAATTGCCGGAGGAATTGAAGGCTCATGAGGACCCAACAACGCCTCTGCACCTTGGAATTCTAACGCGACTCAAAATCATAGAGACGCGTGGACTGGAAGGGATACACGAGGATACTCTGCGGGAGATCAATTTTGATGTAGCCAAATGGATTCGAGAGGGAACCGATGGCAATGCAGAAAGCTTTCTGCAAAGAGTCTTCGACGTCCTGACGGG
>JAVEVM010000428.1:0-4363 GCA_034005055.1 Desulforhabdus sp.
GCAGGCGTTTTGCCATTCGCAGGATCTTTCCGGGCTGCTTGGCGATTTCTTCAGCCATTTGCCGACTTCGCTCCAGCAGCCGTTCGGGGGCGACCACCTCATTGACCAGACCTATGCGCAAGGCTTCGCGTGCATCTATGATTCTGCTGGTAAAAGTCAGCTCACATGCCTTGGCAAAACCGACGATACGCGGCAGGAAAAATGTGCCGCCGTCACCCGGAATCAGTCCCACGGAGACGAAGGTCTCGCCGAATCTGGCATTCTCACTGGCGATGCGGATGTCGCACATGCAGGCGAGATCGCAGCCAGCCCCGATAGCGGGACCATTTACGGCGGCGATGGTCGGTATATCGAGCTGGCTGAATGCGATGGGAATGCGCTGTATCCCGGTCCGGTAATTATCCCGCAACTGTTCGGGATTGCCCGAGAACATTCCCTTTCTTTCATGCATATCCTTGATGTTTCCACCGGCTGAGAAGGAACTGCCGGCGCCCGAAACGACGAGCACTTTAAGGGCATGATCCGCCTGTGCCCTGGTGCAGACATCAACGATTTCATCAATAATGAGGTCGCTGCTTATCGCATTGCGTATATCCGGACGATTGAGGGTCAGATACGCTATAGGTCCACGCTGTTCGAAAATGATTTCTTGGTAGTCCATGGAAAATCGCTCCTTGCCTTTTTAGTGGCTCTTGAGAAGCCTCAGACCGTTGAAAATCACCAGCAGAGAGGCTCCCATGTCAGCAGCTATGGCTCCCCACAGGGTTGCCAGTCCAATAAGGGCCAGACCGATAAAAACCGCTTTGATACTCAGGGAAAAAATGATGTTCTGTTTAATGGTCCGCATCGTTTTATGTGAATGGCTGATGAGCCATGGCAGTCTGGATAGATCGTCAGCCATCAGAGCAATGTCTGCGGTCTCAATGGCGGCATCGGTCCCCATAGCTCCCATGGCGATAGCAAGTGACGATTCCGCCATGGCCGGCGCGTCGTTAACACCGTCCCCCACCATAGCCACATGCCCGATTTCTTGCCGCAATTTGCCGATCGCTGCAACTTTGTTTTCCGGCAGCAGGTTGGCGTAAAATTCATCGACACCGGTCAAAGCGGCAACCTCTTCGGCAGCCCTTCGATTGTCTCCGGTGATCATCACGATGCGCTCGATTCCTGATCGCCTCAATGATTCCAGCACGGTTCTTGTTTCAGGTCGAACTTCATCGGCTATGCTGATCAAGCCACATACGTGATCTTCGCACCACATCGTCACCAGAGAATGGCCCGCGTCTTCCAGCTGAGTCGCCAGATCATGTAATTGCGGACTTTCTTCGCCCAAACGATCCAGCATGCGATGGCTTCCGATCCAATAAGACTTGTTGTCGATAATGCCCTGCGCACCTTCGCCCGGGATGATGGTGAAGTTGTCCGCCGGTTTGTACTCTATTCCCATCGCTTCGACGTAGCTCAAGACGGCGCGTGCCATTGGATGGCTGCTGTGAGCTTCAAGGGCAGCGGCACGGGCGAGCAGTCCTGCCTCGGAATGATTGTTCAAAGGAATCACTTTCTGCACCACGGGCCTGCCGTAGGTGAGGGTTCCGGTCTTGTCAAAGGCCATCACTTTCAATCGAGAAGGAGCCTCCAGATGTATTCCCCCTTTGATGAGCACGCCATGGCGTGCCGCCGACGTGAGACCTGCGACAATACTGACCGGAGTGGAAATCACCAGCGAGCAGGGACATGCGATGACCAGAATAACAAGGGCCTGATAAAACCAATGCATCCAGCCGCCGGATAAAACGAGCGGCGGTACCAGTGCCAATAGAACAGCCAGTATGATCATTGTAGGAGTGTAATAACGGGCGAATCTATCCACCCATTGCTCGGTGGGAGCGCGTCGGGACTGGGCTTCCTCGACCATGTGAATGATGTTCGCCAGCGTGGTGTCTCGAGCGCTCTTGGTGGATCGGAGCTTAATGGAGCCTTCGCCGTTGATGGTTCCCGCGAATACTTCGTCGCCCGGTTTTTTGCTCACCGGCATGGCTTCCCCGGTGATGGGAGCCTGATTTACTGAAGTTTCACCGTTTGTCACAACGCCGTCGAGAGGGATTTTTTCTCCCGGACGGACAATGACCGTCGTACCTATAGGAACCGCTTCCACCGGCTTTTCTTCTATCTCTCCATCGACGGGGCAGATGCAGCGTGCCATGATGGGTGTAATGTCGATCAGGGCTTTGATTGCCTTTCGGGCGTGACCGACACTCCAGGATTCCAAAAGCAGTGCCAGCGCAAACAGAAACGTCACTGAAGCTGCTTCCAGCCAGTAGCCTATGGCCACTGCTCCGACTACCGCAATGCTCATGAGCAGGTTCATGTCGGGCCTGAGCTTCCTGGCGGCAAAAAATGCTTTCGGAGCTATATACCATCCCCCTGAGATAATTGCGCCGACATAGAAGAGGATGGCTGCCAGAGGGGTGGCGGGCTCCTTGCCGCCCGTCTCCGCCAGCACTGCGATGATGTCGCCTTGGTGCGTGGCTTGAATCACAAGTCCGACGATCATAAAGATTCCACTTACCGCGCACAGGACAAAGCGATAATTGCGTTGCCAGATTCCCTCCTCAACAGGGCAGGTCTCCGTTGCGCAGCTCTCTGTCCAGGGAACAGCCTGCATGCCTGTGCTCGCTACGGCCTCCCTTATCTGCCGCTCGTTTATCGCAGCAGATGCTGTCGAGACAGTCATTTTTCTATTCAGCAGATCGAAGGACAGATTCAACTCTCCTCCAACCAGCGGCCCGATTTCTTTCTTCAACACGGCGATTTCTTCGCCGCAATCCATGCCTTCAATGCGAAACGCTTTTTTATGAGTCATTGACAACTCCGCAGAATGTCTCCCGGCAGTTGATTGAACGCTCTCCCGAATTGTTTACTATTTAACAATTTCCAGCCGGAAAGTCTCTGTCGGTGGAGATACTTAGCCCGTCAATGGCGCGTTGAAATCACCGTTTGGGACAGCGGCTACTTGATCTCTCTTGCTTCTTCCCGTTCTTTGCCGGCTTCAATTGGAGCCTGGTTATCGGGCATCAAAGGCTGAATGATCCGCATCGGCAGCTCGATCGTTTTTTTCATTATTCCGAGCAGCTCAGATCCAACCGCAGATGGGGAAAGAGGAATGACGGTCGGATTTGACAGATCTCCGGTGACCTGAACGGGAATCGATACGATGCGCCCCAGAATTCCATTTACCAGGGGGATGTAGCTGATGATCACATCCAGTGTTTTGATAGGAGCCACCAACACTGTGAGATCCAGCTTCTTGCTCACCATATTGACATTTCCTCTTCCCACCATCTCCATGGAAGAACCGATGAGAACGGCCTCTTCGATGTCGATTTCCCCGTCACGGATTTGCCCCTTCATTTCAAAGGACTCGTAGCCGAATCCTTCCATGTCGAGGTTTGGTAGTTTTCCGCGGAATATTTCGGTGAAATTGAGAACCGAGAAAATCTTATCAAGCAGACCGAAGCGGTAGATACGGCCGTCGCCGGCTGTGAAACTGAATTCGCCGCGCATTGAATTGACAAATTGGTCCTTAATCAAGCGGCCGGTTATGTTTGCGTCAAAGCTGTAATTGCCCTGCATCAGGTCCTTTTGACCCCAGAGGCAGTCCAGGGTTGTCGCCAATGGCTGGTTCTGTGCCCCAACTTTGATGTCAATCTCGACATTGCCGCCGGACGTCTTGACGATTCCCAAAGTGGAAAGGCCACAAAATTCTGCTCTGGTTATCGACAACTCAACCCCTGTGGGCACAAGCTTGATGTCTGCCCGAAAAGGCTTCCAGGTGTATCGGTCAATACCAAAAAAGCCGGAGTGAACCTTAACGGCACCTTGAATACGCAGATCTTTTAATTGTTCGGATCTGTTGGCATTATCTTTTGCGCGGTGCAAGATCCTCTCGATCTCCTGCCATTCGATTCCATCTACAGAAGCGTTTAAGTCCAGCCGCAGTCCGTCGGCTGAAAAGTCAACGGTCCCTCCGAGAGCCACTTGATTTTCCATCCATAAAATGGTGCTTGACCCTATGCTCAGGCGTTTTCCCGCAGCGTTGACAGAAAAAGACTTGATTTCGTCCAAGCCGGTTATCTGGGGAATTTTGAGTCGCTGCCCTTCCAGTTCGCCTTGTGCTGTTGAGGCGGCGTATTTTTCCAGAAAAACGTGGGCACTAAAATCTCCTTTTATCCAACCGGCAAGCATCTGGTTGTCCTGCAGCAGCTTATCCACGGTATTCTTGGTCAGGTTTCCCGAGAAACTGAGATCGAACTCTTTCGGCTTCAAATCCAGTGAGATGGAACCATCGGATTCGCTGTCTTTA
>JAVEVM010000429.1:0-4361 GCA_034005055.1 Desulforhabdus sp.
GGCTGCAGAAACGACGATATACAAAAGTCCCCACAGGTTTTCACCGCTACCGGGGCAAAACGCATTGACATATAGCCAGAATTTAGCTATGAATCGGGTGGTTGGAACTTGATGCAAAATCGCGGAACTTTTTAGAATTCTCCGGACTCCTTTAAGAAGTATGAATGAATGAACGAACTAGGCTCCTCAGCAGTAGATACGCTTGATACCTGCGCTTTTTTCACCCCTGATGCTGAGATCATTAAAGAGCGAATCTACGCTCAGATCAGGCCTGATCTGGAACGAATTGAGGCGGAAATTGCGGCTCAGTTGACCACAAGTGTACCGCTGATCTCCAGGGTAGGACAATATATATTGGAAAGCGGCGGCAAGCGGCTCAGGCCGCTGCTCATGATACTTTCTGCGCGCCTGTGCGGATACCGGGGCAATCACGACGCCCCGCTGGCGGTCGTATTCGAATTTGTCCATGCAGCGACTCTATTGCACGACGACGTAGTTGACCATGCGGAGTTTCGCCGCAGCCAGCCGGCGGCAAACAAGATATGGGGTAACCCAGCGGTGGTCCTGGTCGGAGATTTCCTTTATTCGAAGTCGATTCTGATGGCGGTCGAGTATGCCGATATCAGGATACTGGAAGTATTATCCGACAGCACAACCAAAATGGCTGAAGGCGAGGTTTTGCAGCTCGTACATGCAGATAATCTGGAAATAGACGAAGAAGAGTACCTGCAGGTTATCATTCGGAAAACTGCTGCACTCATCAGTGCGTCCTGCCATATCGGAGCTATTTTTGGCGGCGGGGATGCAGCAAAAGAGCATGCATTAAAGACTTACGGCCATAATCTGGGCATCGCTTTTCAGCTCATAGACGATACTCTCGATTATACCGGAGAGGTAAAGGAGCTCGGCAAGCCGGTCGGAAACGATATTCAGGAAGGCAAAGCCACCTTGCCTTTGATCTACGCGTTCCAGAATCAGAGTAGTGCCGGCAAAAAGAGGCTGCGCAAGATCTTTAGCGCTGACGAGATCGTACCGGAAGACTTCCATGAAGTGAGAGAAATCGTCACAAGGTCGGGCGGCATTGAGTACGCTCAGCGTCGTGCGATGCAGCATATACAGCAGGCAAAGAGTGCGCTCCAAATATTTCCCTCTCATCCAAACCGTCAGGTGCTCGAAGATATTGCAGATTATGTAATTTGCCGCCGCGTCTAGGCTAAACCGGTTTCTGCCTCGAGAATATCCACCACGTCAATGACGAGCTTCCTATACAGTGCTTTGGTCAACACTTATTACAAAGACATCCAGAGGGTTGCAGCCACGGCGAGGATAAAAGGCGTTGGCTTGCCTCGAGCTTACCTCGCGGGAACGACCGGATACGGGTTGCCTCCTGCTCCGAACATTCCGTGGGAGACAGAAAGCCCTCAAGCGATGCCACCCTTTCTGCCGTTCGTTTAAGACCAACGAACCTTGTATGACTGCGGCATCCATGTTAAAAGAAGTAGCTAATCCTAGTTAATCCCGACATGCACATGGGCTCGAATCTCGATGGAAACTGAAAACAAGGATTCCTGCAGTCTCCCCTATTATCCCATATTTCTATCGATGGCTGGCAAAGTCAGTCTGGTAGTCGGCGGAGGAGCGGTCGGCGAGCGCAAAATAAAAGGGCTTCTGGAGCACGGAGCCTCGGTCCGATTGGTAGCTCGAGATTTGACTCCCTGGCTGGCAGCTCAAAAAGAAAAAAGCCACTTGACCTTTATCGGCGAAGTCTATGAAGATGCCCAGCTGGACCATATCGATCTCGTCTTTGCTGTAACCAGTGATATACGGCTTAATCGACTGATTGCCGATGATGCTCGAAAAAGAAGGCTCTGGTGCAACATGGCTACTGAACCCGAGTTGGGCGGCTTCATCCTGCCTGCGGTCTTTCAACATGGACCGCTCAGTGTTGCTGTCAGCACCTCCGGGTTAAGCCCAGCCTTTGCCAGAAAGATCAGAGACAAAATCAAGCAAAGCTTCGGTCCTGAATGGACCTTTACTTTAATGATGCTTGGGAAGCTTCGCACAATGATTCAGTCGAAAAACCTTCCAAGCTCCGAAAATCAGCAGCTATTCAATAGAATCGCAGATCTTCCTCTCATCGATTGGATCGGAGGAGAGCAGTGGGACGTGCTGCTTAAAGGTATTCATGAGATCTGCCATCCTTGGCTGACTATGGAAGAGCTTGAACAGATTATGGCAAGGGCATGATAACCGTTTTCTTCGTTTTCGCCACAATATGTTACTGCGTGGGAGCGGTAGGCTACCTGATTTACCTTTTTCGGGATTGGGAACCGATCCATCGGGCATCTTTGGGTGCATTGCTGGCAGGAGCTGTTTTCCATGCGATCGCTATCATCATGCAATCCTCCGCGGTCGGACATTTGGCTGTTGCCAACAGTCGGGAAGCACTCGCCTTTTTCGCGTGGATTCTGGTGGTCACCTACCTAGTGGTTCAGATTCGTCTTAATCTCAGGATCTTGGGCTCTTTTGTTGCTCCTTTGGCGGTCGTCTTTATGCTCACCTCTTCCCTGCTGCCAGGAAAGATAGTTGCCACAACCAGCATTTTTCAGAGCATTTGGATGGTCTTACACGTACTGACGCTGTTTCTGGCCAATGCGCTTTTCGCCCTGGCGTTCAGCGCGGGGGTGATGTACCTGCTGCAGGAACGGCACATCAAACGCAAAAATTTCGGTTTCCTTTATCCGCGACTTCCCTCATTGGAACGGCTTGACAAGATCAACTATTTTTGTCTCATAGTCGGCGTTCCACTCATGACTATCGGCCTGGTGGCCGGATTCGCCTATGCAGACACTGTCTGGCGTTCTCCCTGGAATTGGGACCCAAAGGAAATCTTCGCATTGATCACCTGGTTCATATACGTCATTCTCCTGCATGAACGTCTGGCCGTGGGTTGGCGCGGACGTCGGGCGGCATGGATGGCAATTATTGGCTTTTCAGCGGTATTAGTGACTTTTTTGGGCGTCAATCTTTTTCTTGAAGGTCACCATACGGTATTCGACAAGTGAGCTCGAATATAGGACATATCGTGCTTTTGGGCATGAACCATAAAACAGCAGCTGTCGAACTGCGCGAGCAGCTGGCATTGGTTTGCTCCAATCAGGCAAGCCCGCTTCAACTGTTTCCCTATCTCAAACAAGTCGAAGAGCTGTTTTTCCTGTCCACATGCAATCGGGTGGAGATACTATTTACCTGCTTGTGCTACAACGAAGCGGTTCAGGAAGTCAAGGCGCTCCTCAGGACTCACCTCGGCAGCCCATCCATCTCCGCGGCGCAGCTCGATGCCAGTTTCTATGTTCACAAGAACGAACAAGCTGTCCGGCATCTTTTCAGGGTCTGCTCCAGTCTTGATTCCATGGTGGTCGGTGAGCCTCAGATTCTCGGTCAAATCAAAAGTGCCTACAGAGACGCAATCCAGTATCGCACCGTTGGGGTGATTCTCAACCGTCTTCTTCATAAAGCCTTCTCGGTTGCCAAGCGAGTCCGCTCAAGCACAATGATCGGTTCCCATGCGGTCTCAATCAGTTATGCGGCTGTCGAATTGGCTCGCAAGATCTTCGGTGAGCTCTCGGACAAAAGGGTCCTGGTCATCGGTGCGGGTGAAATGGCGGAGCTGGCTGCCGAACATTTCCTGGCTCAGGGGGTTCGGCAAATGGCGGTAGCCAACCGCACCATGGAACGAGCAGTAGAGCTGGGAAGGCGGTTCAGAGCGGAAACCGTTCCCTTCAACGGCATTATGGACGTACTTAAAGACGTGGATATAGTGCTCAGTTCTACTGGCTCGCCCGTGCCGTTGCTGAAATACCAGGACATAAAGTCGCGGATGCGACAACGCCGCAATAAGCCTTTGTTCTTTATCGATATCGCCGTACCGAGGGATATCGAGCAAAAAGTAAATGAGATAGATAATGTCTACCTTTACGATATTGACGACTTGCAGGGGGTCATCGAACTGAACCGTGCGGAACGCCAGAAGGAGGCTGAGCGCGCGGAGCACATCATCCTCGAGGAGACCGTCAAGTTTCAGGATTGGCTGCGCACTTTAGATGTTGTTCCCACCATCGTCGCTCTGCGTGAGAAGGCCGAGGCGATTCGTCAAAATGAGATCCGTAAAACGTTCGCACAACTCCCGGACCTGGCGGAGAAGGAGCGACAGGCAATCGAAATTCTAACCGAGTCGATTCTGAGCAAGCTGCTGCACGATCCCATTTTGTTTCTTAAGAAGAAAGCCGGCAGAGACAGCAAACAACTTTTCGTCGATTACACTCAACAGCTTTTCAACCTGAGCAATGAGAACACGCCGT
>JAVEVM010000430.1:0-4346 GCA_034005055.1 Desulforhabdus sp.
CACGCTATCGATCCAGAGCGATGGATCTTGGAACCATTGGCTTGCGGAGAGATTCAAGACGAATACGCAAGCTTCCAGCCTCTACTAAAACTGGCTATTAGAAAGGATGGTAAACAAGGTAAATATTGGGGGGGCGGTGTTAAGACCAATCGAGATTTTCTGCTCGTTGCATTTTCAAGAAACGAGATAGAAATGCGACTTAAGGCACTCTGCGACTCTAAATTGGATACACAGGCAGTAAAGGAGATGCTTAATCTCAAGGATGGAGATTATTGGAACACAGAGCGCGAGAGAGAAAAGCTTTGTGGAATTGATTGGCGTGCACGGATATTTCCTTATTTTTATGGGCCCTTTGATATTCGCTACGTAGCACATATATCACAGCTTATAGAAATCAAACGCGGTGGAGCTTCAAAGCATTTAATGAAGCACTATCAGGAATTGAAAAATGTTGGGCTTGTCCTAAAACGCCGAAATTTGGATAGTGAATACCATCATGTATTCGTAACTTGCTGTTCTGTTGATATTAATTCACTAAGTGGTCAAACCTACACAATCCCATTAAAGTTGGCTGGCACTCAGCAAGTTGCGCTCTTCGAGAATAGCCATGAATTATCTTGTGCAACCAACTTTGGTCCCGGACGCATGCTTTTTTCGGAGTTGATGGGGCCCGGGGCGAAAGTTGATGAGAATGGTATTTTTAATTACATTTACGCTATTCTTCATTCCCCATTTTATCGTTCTCGTTATGCGGGAGAACTCCAACAGGATTTTCCGCACCTACCGCTGACAAGTAACTTTGAACTATTTTTTGTCTTGGCTGGGTTAGGAGGTGAGCTTGTCGCCCTTCACCTGCTGGAATCCTCGCAGCTTGACCGATTCATAACAAGTTATATCGGGCCGAAAAATCCTGAGGTCGGCCGGGTCACCTGGTCGGATGACACAGTCTGGCTTGATGCCGGGGTCGCGAAAAAAGGCCAGCCATCCAAACTAGGCACTATCGGCTTCCGTGGCGTCACCGAAAAGGTCTGGAATTTCTACATCGGCGGCTATCAAGTATGCCACAAATGGCTCAAGGATCGCAAAGGGCGCACCCTCTCGGATGACGACATCTCACACTACCAAAAGATCATCGTCGCACTCAATGAGACAATCCGCCTGATGGCGGAAATCGACAAGGTCATTGACGCCCACGGTGGCTGGCCAGGAGCATTTGTGACCGACAAAGGAGGCGCAAAATGAGTATCGAAAGAGATATCAAAGCCTGGGACGATTTCCTTGCCGAATGGCCGTTAGAGCGTGTCCAACAGATGACCCTGGAGGAATATACCAATCCCAACCGTGACGACGCCTTCATCTACTGGCTCGAAAAGCGTCTCGAAACCCTTGGCAGTATCTGGGGCGGCTCTGCGTTCAAATTCGGCATCTATTGCCGTGAAGACCAGTTGGCAAAGGAACCATTCCGCGGTCGGCAGTGGGGAGAAAAATACGCATGGCTCACCAAGTACGGAACTTCGGAAACCGAGGCCTTTGCCAATATCAGAAACAAAATTGTTGAGGTTATCGAGGCTGTTCAGGCTGGCAACCTGGTTCGTATTGATGCTGTCGATCTCGCCCCTGTCCTTAAGTGGAAGATAGCATTTATTTATCAGGACCGCACCAATCCCACAGTCATTCAGATCTATAAAAAGGAGGCTCTTTTTCACCATTACCAGGCCATCGACCCAACAGCCAAAATGAACCAGACACCCTACAGTGTCATGTATTCAACGCTCCTTGAAAGGCACAAGGACAAAGGCGATCTGTTTGATATAGCCGAATATTTGTGGACCAGTTACGAGGCGGATCAATCCCGTTCCGTCCGTGCCTGGGCAGTGCCCCTTGATATGGCTGACCAGAAGGAAGTCAAGGAGTTTTGTTCGAGGACCCGGATTGAGCCCGAAGACATTGACCCCTATCTGGTGAATATGCTTTCGGCAGTCGAACTTGCCGAAGGCGATCTGCTTGCTCTGATGACTGCGGGCGACGTTCATGCCGTCGGAACAGTGACTGCGACAGACGGTGAAGAATATTCCTGGGACCAGATCCCGCTCGAATCCTTTCCTTCAGGGCTTCTGGTAGTACCGCAATTCGAAGTTAAAGAATTGACCGCTGCCGAGCAGGAAGAGATCTGGAGCCACTTGCCGAAGCCTGAAGAATATGAGGAAGTTGGGCCTAGGTACTGGAAAATAGCACCAGGTCCGAATGCAGTTGGCTGGAAAGAATGGCTTGACAAAGGCATTGCATCCATAGGTTT
This sequence comes from Desulforhabdus sp., assembly GCA_034005055.1. Classification (GTDB taxonomy): domain Bacteria; phylum Desulfobacterota; class Syntrophobacteria; order Syntrophobacterales; family Syntrophobacteraceae; genus Desulfoferrobacter. The sequence continues at coordinate 2,297 of JAVEVM010000430.1, forward strand.
TCCACAACTTGGGGACCTTTCCGGTGTCACAAAGTCTGAATATGACAAGCGAGCTGAAAAATGTGTTCAAGAACATGGATTCGACAAAAAGGGAATGAGCCAAGTCTGGGCATTTAGAAATATCAAGCCGGGTGACCGGATCGTTGCGAATCAGGGGAAATCAATAATTGTTGGCATTGGAACCGTTATTGAAGGCTATCGTTTTTCTCCAGGCAGCCATTTTATCAAGGGTGAGGATTTCCCCCATCAACTGAAGGTCAACTGGGACAGTGTACTTCCTAGGATGATTCCGGAACAAAAGCATTGGATAAGAACTCTCCGAAAACTTACCAAGGAGGAATTTGGAAGTTTCTTGAATATACCGGAGATTAAGGAAGAAGATTTTCGCGAAGGAATAACGGAAGTCTCGCCAAAAAAAGAAATATTACCTTGCAATCCAAACAATATCATCCTCTATGGTCCGCCTGGCACAGGAAAGACTTACAGCACAGCACGACGGGCTCTTGAGCTGATTCTCCCTGAGGTCAATCTCGAAGACCTCTCTGATCAGGCAATTATGAGGGTATTCCGGGAAAAACAAGCACTGGGGCAGGTCGAGTTCGTTACCTTTCATCAGGCGTACGGGTACGAAGAGTTTGTCGAGGGGCTCCGGCCAGTGCTTGATTCCGATGCTGGCAGCGAAGTCAAATACGAACTGCACAACGGCGTGTTCAAGCGGATTGCTTTACGGGCGGCGGCGGAAGGCCTGATAGTAAAGGACGAGACCCCTTCTCTCGACGCCCTCTGGTCGCAGTTGTTGAAGGATATTGACGAGTCGGAGGATCGTGTCGTGGAAAGCATCAGCGGCAAGAAATACGTGATGCAGACTACAAGCAGAGGAAGTGTGAGGATTTTCCCGTGTGAAGTGGATGAAGAGGGAGCTGTTAAAATTATTGCCGAGTCCTCTTTGACGGCGAGCAAGACTTTAGTCCGCCTGATATGGGATAACAGAAAAGAGCTTGGCCCTGAACCGGAAAAGATTACTTCAACAAAGACGACCCCGCTTTTCGCCCAGGAATTTGGCGGGGCTGGAGGGCATCACTACACAGCCCTCTGGATCGCCTACCGGGAAATTTATCAGCTTTCCCGCAGTGCATCAATCAAACGGCAGGAATTCATTGATCCTGCTGCTCGCGTTCAGAAAGCACTTGATCAGCCGAGTGCCGGCGGGGCCTCTTTCAGTTTTTCCGCAAACAGTCTGCAGTATGTTCTGATAATCGACGAGATCAACCGGGGCAACATCAGCAAGATTCTGGGCGAGATGATAACTCTTCTGGAGCCGGACAAAAGAATCGGCATGCCAGGAGAATTGAAACTGCCCCTTTCCTACTCACCGGCCCATCGTTTCGCCGTGCCCCCCAACCTGCACGTCATCGGCACCATGAATACCGCGGATCGATCCATTGCCCTGATGGATGTTGCCCTGCGACGCCGTTTCACCTTTGAAGAACTTATGCCGGACGCTGGTGTCATCAGGCAGATGCTTGAAAGGGAGGTTACCAGCAAACCGCTTATCGATTTGATAGTGGATATCTTCGAGGCCGTGAACGCCCGGATCCGCTTTGTCTACGATCGCGACCACCAACTGGGCCATGCTTATTTTCTCGGTGTACACAGCCTTGAGGACCTGAGACGGTCCTTTGTGGAACGGGTCATCCCTCTTTTGCAGGAGTATTTTTATGGGGCTTGGGACAAGATCTGCATGGTGCTTGGTTGTCCGTACACTGACGATGGACGGCCAGAACGAAACGGAGCAGTCATACAGAATGGAGCCTATATAGCGCCAATCATTTCAGCTACGACCTTTGAAGAAGAAGCCATTATCGGCTTTGATCATAGTGATTACGAGAACCGTTTGGACCACAGCATCACCGACCGATTTGCCCGCCGGGATGGCACCGAGGCCCTGTTACCCTTCTTTCTGGGCATGTTGCCGGACAGGCAGCATGAGAGACACAAGGCGGCTTTTGAGGAAGTATCATGAGTAGGACCAGATGAAACGCGTTGTCAT
>JAVEVM010000431.1:0-4341 GCA_034005055.1 Desulforhabdus sp.
CTCACAGCGGCAGATGATGATGCAGTTGACGATGATCAGTGGAATGTAAGGACCCAGAGTCTTACTCATGTTGTACATGTATGCGGCTAGAAAGCGATCGGTGATGGTCACAAATGTAGCGATGATCAGTGTAAAAATCACGATGCGCAGATGCGGTTTGAGCAGGTGGCGAATCATGCTGGTGACGATATTAGCGCAAAACAGCACAAAGGCGACCGCTCCCGCCATGGTCAGGGCTGCTTTCAGCCCGTTGGTCACCGCCAGAGTCGGACAGAGTCCCAGCAGCTGACGATAGACAGGGTTTTCCGGCAGAATGCCTTGAATGAATCGTTCCGCTGGAGTTGGTGCAACCGGCATGGCATCAGTCCTTTGCATTCCTGGCCAGCGCAGCCAGTGGGCCGCGCAGATCCTCCACGGTGGTATTTACTATCCGGGTGACGCTTCGCGATGAGATGGTAGCACCCGTTATAGCGTCGATCTGGTTTGGTCTTTTGGCTCCACTTTTGATCACTTCAACCGGCTGGGCCGTTTTAATTTCGGCAAACTGACTGCGCCAGTCCACCGTGGTGATTTTGTTGCCAAGACCCGGAGTCTCCTTCTGATCGAGCACGAAAATGCCTGTGATCGCATCGACGGAGGGGCTGAAGCCGATCAGCAACTCTACTTTGTCTGCATATCCCTGTCCGGCCGCCTTGGCAACCCAGCCGGCCAGGTTGCCCTCAGGATGCCTGGCTTCATAAACAGTATAGAGTAGCTCTCGCCCCTGCTTCTTTACCGAAATGGTACGGGCACTTGAAGTCAAAGCTCTTTCCTGCCTGGCCGGATCTTCCGCTCGGGCAGAGCCCAGTATGATTTCTGGAATTCGGTGGCGGGTCTCGTTGGCTTTGTATTGTTCGATTCTGGGTCCCAGCCTGAGATGTACAACCGCCAGTGAAGCACCGAAAAAAAGTGCCAGCATCAGCACCAGCCAGGCTTGAAGAATATAGTTATGCTTGAGACGCTCCAGAGCGCTTGAAGCAATTGGGTCAAGAGGCGGCAGCGGCTTCATGTTTCCGTTCGTTCCTGCTCAGTGCACCGCTCCAAGAGGTCGCGGTACAGTCCAATGATTGATCAAGGGCGTCACTCCATTCATCAGGAGAATGGCAAACATGACTCCTTCCGGGTAACCGCTGAAAAGTCTCAGGACCATGACGAAAAAACCCACTCCAGCACCGAAGATGAATTTGCCTTTCGGGGTCAGAGGGCTTGTCACGGGGTCGGTGGCAATAAAAAAAGCGCCGAACAGCAGTGATCCGCCCAGCAGGTGGTGCAGCATCGTCCAGTTTGATTCGGGTTGCAGCAGGTTAGCCATGCCGGCCAAAATTGCAGCAGCGAAAATGACCCCAAATGGTATTTCCCACGAAGCCGTGCGTCGCAAGCAAAGGTAGAGCCCTCCTATAAGAGAGGCTATCGCACTGGTTTCGCCCAACGAGCCATTGGTCATCCCCCAGAAGAGAGAGCTGACAGAAGCGACCGCTCCCGTTTGCTTAAAGGCCTCCATCGGAGTGGCACGGGTAATCGCGTCCACAGAGCTCTGCACAGCTTCGTAACCGGGCGCGCCCATGACCGATGCGAAGGAGATCATGACAAACGCCCGGCCGACCATGGCAGGGTTAAAGATATTCATGCCCAGGCCGCCAAAAACCACTTTGCCGAGGCCTATCGCAACCAGCGATGCAATCACCCCAACATACCAGGGGGCCGTGCCGGGAAGCGACAGCGCTAAAATGACGCCGGTCACCGCAGCTGAAAGGTCGTGAAGAGTCGGAGCTTTGTTGCGCATTTTCACGAACAGGATTTCGGCCACAAGGCAGCCAATTATGCAAATTGCAAGCTGCTTGACGGCATACCAGCGGAACACGAATACAGCCATGAAGACGGCCGGAGCAAGTCCCAGCAGCACGTCTCGCATCATGTTGCGGGTGGTTAGATGGGTGCCCGGCAAATGAGGAGATGGAGAGACATGGATTATAACAGCACCCTGGGCCTGTTGCGCTTCCATTTTCTTCCCGCTGTATGGTTTTTCAAGAAAACTCTACTCGGTTCGGCTCTTCCTAACGCCGGAGTCGTAGAGCCAGCCGGCTCTGCTACCAGCAATTCTCATTTTAGACGGCAGACATGGTGTAGGATGGGTGCAGCGATAGCGCAACCCATCATTGATGAAGCTTTTGGTGGGTTGCAGCGCGAAAAGACTGCGCCTCCACCCAACCTACGGCAAACCGCCAGAGTCCAGAATGAGAATTGCTGCTCTGCTACTTCTTTTGATCGGCCAAAAACATGGTCTTTCCTGTGCGCACGAGTTGCACCAAAGGTATGTTGGCCGGGCAAATGTATGCACAGCATCCACATTCAAAGCATGCCATCACGCTGTATCTTCGAGTCAAATCCAGATTCTTGTGTCGGGCCGCCAGAGCCAGCCGCGTCGGCACAAGATTCATGGGGCACACATCCACGCAGCGCCCGCAACGAATGCAAGTGGTTTCCTCCGCCTTGCGGACCTCGTCATGGGTGAGAATGGTCAATCCGCTGGTGCCCTTGGTAACCGGCGTGTCCAGACTTTGAAAAGAGAACCCCATCATCGGCCCGCCGGCAATCATGCGCGCTGCATCCGGGGTCATTCCGCCGCAAAAATCGATCAGCTCACCAAAGCTGATGCCAATCGGCACCAGAAGATTCTTGGGATGGACAACCCCGCCCCCGGTGACGCTCACAACGCGATGGGTCAACGGTCTACCGCGCAAAACCGCACGTGCCACCGCAGCAGCGGTTGCAACGTTGCTCACCACAACTCCCACGTCCAACGGCAAACCGCCGAGCGGCACAATTCGCTGTAAGACCGCCTGGATCAACTGCTTTTCGCTTCCCTGCGGGTACTTCGTTTTGAGCACGGCAATTCGGATGTTCGTTCCGGCTGCCGCCCTGCCCATGGATTCTACGGCACCGGGCTTGTTGTCCTCAATACCGATAATAATCTCTTTGGCCCCGGTCGAGATCCCGGCTAGCAGCGCGCCCGTTAAGATCGGCTCGGGCGCCTCAAGCATTAACCGGTAATCGGGAGTGAGATACGGCTCACACTCGCAGCCGTTGATCATGAGTGTGTCAACCGGTTTTTTGTCATTTGGCATGAGCTTCACATGGGTGGGAAATGCCGCACCACCCAACCCGACAATGCCGGAGTTGAGTATTGCCGTTGAGATCTCCCCGGCTGTGTACTTCTCAAGCCCGTTGCGGGGCCACTCTCCGCCAAACATCTCCTTTCGGAGAGCCTCACCGTCAAGCTGCTCCACCTCGGCCTTAATAGCGACGGCTCGCACATGGCGGCCGTTGGGCAATGTCGTTACCACCGACTTTTGTACAATGCCCGATATCGGAGTGTGCAAAGGTGCCGAAATAAAACCGCCGGCTTCAGCTATCTTTTCGGCGAAAGTCACCCGCTGTTTTGGCTTGACTATGACTTCGCACTGCGCTCCGGCACTCTGCAACAAAGGTAAAACCACTCTTTGCGGAGAGGGCACAACTTCGATGGCCGCATCGGCGGAGATCTCTTTTCTTTCCGGTGGATGAATACCGCGAGCGAAGCTGCCTCTACCTGGAAAACCCTTCAACCCGGATCTCAAACTTCTTCCTCATTGGTCGACGCATTATGCGGAATCGTCGTAGGACATCGCTCCCGGTCGAGGCAGTGTACCGCCTTCATGAAGCCACTCTGTCCTCCGTGTCGCAGGCTTAGGGCTGGATAGAGGCGGAGCAATTCCTACTAAATTGGTAAGAATTTAATAAACCCAAAGGCACTGTTGAATCAAGAGAATTTATATCGTTTATGTGCGCTATATTGACGATTCAGCCGATGATCGCTTGCATAACCGCTTCAAGCTCCCATCAAAGCTTTAAGGCGTACGGCCCGTCTTGTCAACTCGGCGCAAATCCTAACCTGCACACCGTCGCCGGAGATTTTCGCTGACCACGCGGTGGAAGGGGAGCTGGTTGGTGATTAAGTTCGTTGGTGACAGTGAATGACAAATCGAGGAGGAGAAGTTATGGCACTTTATCTGGTACAACACGGCAAAAGTTTACCCAAAGAAAAGGATCCGGACAAGGGCCTCTCGCCGGAAGGGATCTCCGAGGTGCAGCGTATCGCAGGGGTTGCCGGAGGTGATGGAGTGAAGGTTGCCATCATCAAGCACAGCGGAAAGAAAAGAGCCCGGCAGACTGCGGAGATTCTTGCCGATACGCTGCATGCTGCAGGCGGCCTTCACGCGACCAGCGGGCTGGACCCGCTGGATGATGTGACTAAAATTGCAG
>JAVEVM010000432.1:0-4328 GCA_034005055.1 Desulforhabdus sp.
GGAGGTGGAGAGAGCGGCATCATTGAGCTCGGGATCTCGAAAATCGCTTATCTGGGTCAGTTCGGGGTCATTATCTTCAATTTCATTACCGGCTTCGTACTTGCCCTGCCTTATCTCGGCCGCGATGGACGCTCAGCACCTCGTTACCTTGAGCTCATGCAGAGGCGGTTCTTACGTATCGTTCCGACCTACCTTCTATCGTTGCTTCTATTCACGGTATTGAACATTCTCATTTTCAGGCCGCCCGGATATACATCCACTCTGGTGCGCTTCCTGGAAAACGCCTTTTTTCTGCAGGGCTTGGATCCGTCAACGTTCATGACCAACATGGCTGCCTACTGGTATCTTACCCTTCTCGCTTCCTTTTATCTCTCCTTTCCGCTGGTGCTTCGTCTCTTCCGGCATCTAAAACCCGAAGCGGCGGGTCTTATGCTTTGTGTCGTCTGTTGGGGCGCGCTTGCACTCTTGCGTGTTCTAAGTCCAGATTGGGAGCCTCTCTCGGGCATGCTCTATTTCAACCTGCCCGCACGTCTTCCTGAGTTTGCCATCGGCATGTGGCTGGCAGCCGCGTGGAAAGCCGACTTTGCTTCTGTGCGGGCACTCCCGTTGGACCGTTCGTTTTCCCTTTTTGCGCTCGTCCTTATCAGCTTTGCTCTGCTTGGCGCCCCTTCGGCACAGAAGATGGCTCAACCAATAAGCCTGATGTATCAAGTCGCGTGCAGCTTTACGTTCTTTATTGCTCTCTTTCTTTTCCCAACTGCTGCTCGACTGGGCAAATCCAGCGTCATAAAAAACCTCTCCATCGCCTCCTACGGTATCTACCTGGCTCATCAACCCCTTTGTACTTATGCCGGATTTTGGCTGGGGAGCAGTTTAAACAAAATGACTAAAGCCTTTATTGTAATGATCATGATGGCCCCAGCAGCATACTTTCTGGCCCGAGGCTTGGAATTGCTCTCGAATCACATTACCAATTCCGTTTTCAGGCTTTCACATGCTTCGTGGGAAACCCGTAAATGAGGCGGAAATTTCCGGCTTTTGGGTTTCGGTAACCCCGCTGCAGCAGGCTAGGTGCTTGTCCGAGAATGCCTCTTTTGTCATTTCGAACGGAGCGTAGCGTAGTGAGAAATCTGTAAAATCAGCCATTTGCAAGCACAAGATTTTTCGCCTTCGGCTCGAAATGACAGTTCTCGGACAAGCTCCTAGGTGGATTATGATGGCGCAAGTGAAAATAAAAAAGGACTCAACCTGATTGGGTAAGTCCTTAATTATTTGGTACATTTTTTGGAGGCGGCAACCGGATTTGAACCGGTGAATAACGGTTTTGCAGACCGCTCCCTTACCACTTGGGTATGCCGCCCTGATTTCCGCTAATCAAATACTTGAAATCGGCAGAGGTGTCAAGAGACTAGTACAACAGCTCACACGATTCCCGTTTTGGACTATGAGAATTGCACTACGCAGCGCGGAAATCTTTCAGGTGGGCCTTTTTGACCTTTACGGGCTGTAAAACAAACTGACACCACATTCCTTTATGAGCAAAACGGACGTGCCAAAGCCGTTCTTAATCACTAGCTTTAATATGTTATTCAAGCAGCTTTATGCCCAACGACTCAGCATGGGCAAAAAAGAAGTTTACGGCCTATGATTTGGCCTGTCTAAGGCTACGGCCACAAGTGAATTCGGCCTCGATGTGCTTAAAGTTGGCGTGGTAATTGCTCAGGCAGAAATACAGCACGTGGGCTCATTTATTCAAAGGAAAGGCAGGATTGATATGCAAAAGCACCTTCTGATCACCATAAGCGATGACGTCAGGATCTTGCACGGAGTGCGCTTTGTCGGGTCATTCTTTGCCAACAAATCGAAGCTGGATATAACGCTTCTCTATGTTGCGCCTTACGCCGCGACCAGTGGAGGAGACAGAGCTCAGCGCGATCTGCACAGGAAAAACAAAGAAATTTACCGGCGAAAAGGGGAAGCTTCCTTAGGAGTTGCCAAAAACATCCTGCTCGAACGCGGATTTTCTGCTGAAAACATCTCTTCCAAATTGATGTTCAAGCAGTTTGGCACCGTCAAAGATATCATTCGGGAGGCTCATGCCCAATCCTATGATGCCGTGGTGCTGGGCAAACGGGGTTATGCCGTATTTGAAAACATCATGAAGGACAGCGTTAGCAAGGCAATCATGGAGCGGGATATCGGCTTTCCCATCTGGATCTGTCGACGTCCCGAAGAAGACCGCAAAAACGTCCTGCTTTGTGTGGATGGCTCTGAGCCATCTTTGCGTATGGCAGACCATGTGGGATTCATGCTCCAATCGGAAATCGAGCATCAAGTGACTGTTTTTCACGCCGATACCGGGGAAAAGAACGTTGAAGCCATACTGGATGCGGCAAAGCAGAAGCTTTTGGCGAACGGCATAGAACAGGAGCGGATCAACCTGCAGGTCGTTGCCTCCACCGGGGTAGTGAAGACTATTGCAGCAGAAGTAGAGCGGAAGGCTTTTGCGGTTGTAGCGGTTGGCCGGGTGGGTGTTAAAAAGGGAGGCCTAAAACAATGGCTGGTGGGATCCAGGAGCATGAAGTTGCTGGAGGATCTGGAAAATGCCGTTCTTTGGGTCAGCAAGTAGCTAAAAAATGAGGCTTTCTAATTGAGATCAGTTTTACATTCTGTAAAAATTATTGACACACTTCTTTCAAGCCGGTTCCAAAATCGTATTTTAGCCCATAATTAAATCCCTTATCTCAATGACTTAGTGTTAAGCAAGCGGCCCGGAGCTATGGCATACTGTTTGCCTTATGCAACTGCAACGGGCCGGGAGAATCGAACGGCATCTATCAACAAACCGATTCACCGGGCAGATCACTGGTTTTTCTATTTCCGATTCAACTTCTTGAAAGGAGGAAAGATTGTTATGAAAGCTGGCATAGTTTTTACGGGAACAGGTCCAATTTTAATCCTTACTTCGTATGAATCTTTCACTGATAGCAAATTTGTAGAAAAGCTGAATGCAAAAGGAATCAAGAAATTCATCGCCTATGAGCTTCCCTTCGAAAAGGTCAAGGAAAAGTACGGGATGCATTTTTCAGTAGTGATGGGCGATCTGTACGAAACCGACGACCTGAGAGTTCTTGATTACAACGGCCATCACATCTTTATGAATTTTTCTTTCGCCGACATGGGCACCCCCATTCATTATGAGCCTTAATTGGAAAACCTTCCTGAATCGAGACAATTCAGGGAAAGGAGAATCAACATGGTGGACACCGGAGAGCTCAAGAAGTTTGAATTGTTCAGCGTTTTCTCGGATGCTCAACTCAAGAAGATTGCAGATCTCACCGAAAAGAAAAGCTACAAGGCTAAGGACCATGTCTACGAGCACGGCGATCGCGGAAAGTACCTGTTTGTCGTCACCAAAGGCCTGCTCAGTCTCAGGGAGCTGCAACCGGGGGATCAGGTTGGCATTGCTTTTGAGATGCGCGAGCGTGGCGAAATGTTCGGCGCCGCCTGTTTTATGAAGCCGCAGCAATATACTTTGACGGCAGTATGTCTGGAAGATTCGGAATTATTGGCGGTCGATGCAGACAAACTCTTCGACCTGTGCGACACCGAACCGGAAGTGGGCTACAAACTGATGAAGAAAATTGCCCAGCTGTATTTCGAGCGTTACAAAGTCGCAAAACGGCAGCTGCGTGAGATGGTCAAAGCTCCCACAATCATAACGGCTCTACCCGGGTAAAAAAACGGCGCCACCGCAGAGCCATGGGCTAACGCAAAGTGATATGACGAGGCCCGGGATAGAGCCCGGGCCGCGATGCAGTTGGCCGGCTGGGCCTTTATCGGGTTCGCCATTCTATGGAATATCGCGGGCATGAGGTCCCATCTGCGCATTCTGCTGCGTCCACCAATATCGGATGGTCGATCGGATTTTCAACCGGATGCAGTATCCATCGGTTGGATATTTTAGGATGGAGCCTCATCTTCTGAAAGCCTTCGTAAGCACAGCATCCTCTGCCCGAATGACGAAGATCTGGCAGATAGTAATAGCATATTTTTGCCATGATTGTTGGGGCCCTCCTCAACAGTTCCGAGGTTGCCGTTGTTTGGTGCGAAGCTTTAGCGAACTGCTCGTTCGCACCGCATGGTCGCTGCGAGCAGCTTAGCTCACCACCCACACCGCCATTTTTCGGGCCATCTGAATTACCTTGTTGCTGACTCTTCCCATAAAGAATTCCTGCACTCGTGATAATCCCCGTCTGCCCACCACGATGGTGTCGTAACCACCATTTTGCGCCTCGGCGACAATCGAGCCGGCACGACTTCCGACG
>JAVEVM010000001.1:0-20784 GCA_034005055.1 Desulforhabdus sp.
CAGGATCAACACATCCGGCTTCATGTATCTTTTGATGCGCTTTTCCCAGGACTGATCCGCTCGCGAGGCAAAAAGGCCCCGCAGCAGTTTGGTCGTTTTTGCATAGAGCACATCATAGCCCTTGCGGCAGGCCTGGTGCCCCAGCGCCTGAGCGATATGAGTCTTCCCAACACCCACCGGGCCATAGATCAAGACATGCTCTTTCTTCTCGACAAAGAGGCAGGTGGAAAGCTCTGACATTTGCGATTTTCTGATCTTGGGATTGAACGTAAAATCAAAGCCTTCGAGCGTCTTTTCTTCTTCGAAGCAAGCGCTTTTGATCCTGTTCATGAGCTTTTTGGCCTCCCTCCTCTCTATTTCGTCCTGAACCACTCGTTGCAAAAACTCGAGATGCGGGAGCTCTCCTTCCCTGGCCTGCTTCAGGCGTACATCAAGGCTTTCGAGAAACCCTCCGAGTTTGAGGATGCGGAGTTGAAATGCGAGCTGGTGTTGTGTGTTCATGAGCGCTCCTCCCCGGAAAAATAGCTCGACTGGCGAAGGAAGCTTTGGCCCAGATCAGAGAGGCCGGCAGATGCCGCCGGCGCTTGAGTGGACAACAAGCCCTTCTCCAGCATGGATTTTATGCTCCGGTATTCGGTGTTGCCAAAAGAGAGCGCCTTTTCCGATGCCCTTTCCAGGTCCGTTCCCCATTTCAACCCCAGCCTCAGGACCGCCTGTGCCTTTCTCATTGCGCGGTGACCGCCCGGTTTGAGGATCTCTTTAATCAGGCTTTGGGTTTGGGATCCATATTCGGCAGCTCTGGCCAGGCAGCTTGCGGGAGTACTCATGAGGTAGGCAAGCTTCTCGGGCGGATAATCGGTTTTGTCGGTTACCCACTTTCCCGGCTCCATTGTTCGCGAATGGGTCTTTATCAATTGATGATCTAAAAATACCTGTAGTGTCTTGCTGGTGCCCCTTGCCCAGATCTTTTCTCCGATGTAACGGGTCGGCAAAGAATAGAAAGAGTTTTCGAAGACGATATGATGATCGGGATGTACTGTGCATTCTTTCCAGATAGGGATGTCAAAGGGCGTCTTCGGCAGCGGCTTTAAGCACTGCTTTTCTTCCGAGATAAATAGATCGTAAGGTCTGCGCTTGGTGGTTCCGTGAGGCTCGTTTCCTATCTCGAACCGGCACCATGTGAGAGCCCTTTCATTGGCATCATCAATATCCTTAAACCTCCTGCCGGCAAGCAGGTGTTTTCGAACCACGGGCACCGCTCTTTCAACTTTTCCCTTGTGTTTTGGCCTTCTTACACCCGTCGGGTCCGCCGCGAAATCATAGTGTCTTTCCAGCTCCGCATACGCACGGTGAATCCGTGGATCGTAGAGGTCCGGCTTTACGACGCCCGACTTGAGATTGTCCAAAATCACCCAACTCACCACACCATGAAAAAATTCGAATGCCCGTATGTGGCACTCGATCCATGTCGGTGAATCCTGCCGGAAGACAAACCGCACAAATCTATGCCGGCTATGGGAGAGCGTCATGACAAAACACCATGTCTTGCGATCCTTTCCTGACGCGGGGTCCAGCATTCGACCAACATATCCGAAGTCGACCTGGGCCTCTTTGCCGGGTTCTGTTTCCAGATGGACCGTTGCTTCCGATTTACCGCGATTGAACTCCTCCCCAACGTAGCGCAGAACGCTGGCGTAGCTCACATTCAACCCGTGTCGCTCTACAAGCAGCCGCATGACCTGTTTGGTGGTCATCTCCTTTTCTTGCAAAAGTTTGGCAATCTCGTCCCGGTAACGGCCAACTACCTCTTTGGCCGGTGCCTTTCGAACCATGGCCGACCGACCCAGGGCTGCCTTGATTTTGCCAAGTATTTCCTGTTCGTCGGGGAAAGGCGCCCCCCGCTTCAGTCCGGCAACCAAGCCTGCCCTGACATAGCGGCGAACCGTCTTGCGATCATATCCCAAAGACCTCGTTATCGCCTTGATGCCGGCTCCCTGATGCCACTGGTACAAAACCTCCATAACTTCATTCATGTGAATTACCCTCCTCGCCATGTTCCCTCCTCTCAGGGGCTTCTGTAATTGATCCCGAGATTACAGGACATGTTTACTCAATCACACCTCGGCGAGGGGGGGAATTAAGCTGAAACTGGGGGGAATTGATGTGATCACGGGGGGATTTGTCGTGATCACAACCCCCTCAAAAGGGGGGAATTATCATGATGCTCGACATCAAGCCGACCGCGAGATAGCTGGGCGGCTCTTCACCGAGGTCTTTTGGACCGCGCTAACCTCGCGGCGCGATGCAACCAGGAAAACTTGAGGACGATACAATGACCTTGTTGACGACATGCCCGACACTTTGTACCGCGAAAGCTCTCAGTTGTGAGCACATTCCCACTGCTCAAGGGTTTTCTCAATCCACTGGTTGAGGCTCATTCCAGAGGATCGTGCGGCGGCAACAATTTCGGCGTGGAGCTCGGGCGAAATTCTTACCATGAACTTTCCGGAAAAGCGTTTGAATGGCTCGACTCCGTCTTCACGGCACATATCAAGGAATACTTTAAGCGTCGTACGCCCCTCTCGCTTGAGCCCTTCAACGTCCGTCGCAAAAAAGTCGGCACCACCGTTCAGCCCCACGAATTCCCCTCTGAACATGGAGATTTCCGGATCATATGTGATCACGGCCTTCACACCGTCAATTTCGATTACGTTTCTCATGGCATCACCCCATTGGCTTCGACCCACTTTCGGATGCTTTCCACGACCCCCTTGTCGATATCCGAAGAGGCATGCGGCCTGTGGAAAACTCGCCGGTCTCCAAACAATCGCACACCCACTCGGGAGCCTTCACGCTCACTAATTTCCGCTCCCAACTCCCTGAACAGAGAAAGAACATCCTCCCAGTGGATGTTTCCAGGCGTAGGGCGCGTGAAGATCAAGTCCAGCGTGCGTTTATGTTTTGGCTTCATCGGTTTTATAGTATCAATTTATGGTATCGAGTCAAGAGGCCATCGCATCTACGAAGAGGCTGCCGAGCCATGGATGGACACTCTCTATCTTGTCTTTTGTCGAAAGTAGAATGCCTGAGATTGATATTTTTTGTGGTCTCAACCATCCAATCTTGCCGTGGCGGATTCTTTTTCCAGGGGTACGGAGAGCAACTGGCCTATCTTCAGGAATTCTGAAGGCTTCATGTTATTCTCGGTGGCGAGCGCAGCGATGGAAGTCCCGTATTTTTCTGCAATAGCATACAAGGTGTCACCCGGTGAGACTTTATGAGCTGCCACTGCCGTGCGATCAGGCTTGCCTCCGTCTGCTGCTAGCGCTGCAACCAACTGGAATTTTCCAGGGGGCACGCATAGTCCGTAATCGGCCTGATCGGGCGGCGTTTTCGTAGAGAGCAGCTCGGGGTTGCACTTCTTTAGGTCCCCTAAAGGTATTCCCGCTCTCTTACTCAGCCAGGATAGGCTCAACCCACTCGGAACCGATACGGTTCGGCACAAAGGACTCGAATCGCCGCGATCATAATCGAACCCATATCGTTCGGGGTGCCTTAGAATGCGAATGGCGGCCAGTACTTTCGGCACGAACTGCCGGGTTTCTCCGGGCAGGTAACCTTTATCTATCAATTGCCAATAGGTTTGCAGGCCGCTCCGATTGATGGCGCTCTGCAAGGCGTTTTCCCCGCAGTTGTAAGCGGCAAGGGCCAGCGGCCATGAATCAAACTTGCGGTACAGAAATGACAGGTATTCGGCTGCAGCGCGGGCTGATTTCAGGGGGTGAAGACGTTCATCGATCCATTTGGTGTGCTGTAACCCGAATCGCTTCCCCGTTGCGGCAATAAACTGATACATTCCAACGGCATTGGCAGGCGAGCGTGCAGTTGGAGAAAATCCGCTCTCCACCAATGCCAAAAATAACAGATCTTTTGGCAGCCCTTCCTCCGTGAAAATCCTTTCCAACGGCACCACGTACTGGAGAGATCGCTCCAGGATCGCCTCAAAACTGCGACGCTGTTTGCCAGTATAGCACTTAATCCATGCATCCACAGCCGGATGATCAGGTATGGCCAACTCTGCTTTGCCCGGTGATTTCGCCAAGCCCATCTTGGACCTGCGGAGCAACTGGAAGTACTGCTCCGCAAGAAGCTTATCGAACCTATCGAACCAGGTCGGCTTGGCACCGGGTGGAATCTGATAGGCCGAAGGGTCGGAGCACCCGGTGAAAAGAAGACAGGTTGTGCAGCCTATAAGGACAATTCTTCTACCCTTCAGAATTCTTAAACTCATTTGCTTTGCAGCAGAAGTGATCCTACTCGCTCTCTTCAGCCACAGGTTGCCGTCTACCAACGGTTTTCGCCTCCTTCTCGTTTTCTATATTGATACAGTGCATCAGCAATGATCGGATCGACCCCACTCTGATTTGTATGCCGCCGAGATTTCCCCGGCACCGGGTTGAAATGCAGGCCGGTCAATTCCGGATGCTTCGCAGATGCCCTTCAACCATATTCGTGATGCGTTCGTTGTCTATGCAGGTCATCCTCACCTCACTAAGCGGTAAGACAACCGGCAGCGCTGGAAACACCTTATCGCCCATGTCAATCTTGGCTGTGAGCATATTTATCAGGGCAATGGATGAATTCATGCGAGGTATCTGCGTCGGGGGTGAAGCCAGTGATAACCTGCTCGCCCGGATGCCGGCGAGCTCCTGTTCAAGAGCAGCCGGCGGATCAACCAGAAACCGCAAAATCCGCTAACGCTTCGGATGATTGATTGGCTCTCTTTTAATAATTCATCTTCACTTCCAGGTCAATATTTTTTGTGGAAATTCACCTGGAAAGAGACATGAGAGGAATGATAGGAAGGCTCTGCGCAATTTACACCTGAGCAGCCGGCGCAGGATCTCACTGAAAGATTCCGGCCGGCTTTCACCGGAATCGCTGACGGCATGGTCTCTCTTGAGGGATGGGGCCAGAAGATCGTGAGACATCTAATAAACGGCTCCTCCCGCACAGCTGAGCAGGGGTATGGATCTTATAGCGACATTGGCGCCTTATAGCAGATGTGGGAGAGCTCCGCCAGCGGGTTTTGGATGGTGGACGAATTCGGAGACGCCTCGGGACCTGTGTGTCAATAATGCTGCTGAGCTGGACTTGGAATGACCGTGACACATCACGCTGCGGCAAGCTTAACGTGCCGGACTGAAGGCTCGTCCTACCCAGGTTTCCGAGTGAAAAAGGGTTAAATTTGGGAGCGTATCGCCCTCATTCCCCGAGCGAACAACTCCTTTCTTAGCGTAGAAGCTTCCGCCGTGGCTGGATTTTTCACCGCGAGCCCCGCTATTTCACGAACCGGCATGATTCCCATCAGGGAATTGAGAATCCAAACCGTATCTGCGGCAAGGATTTCCTCCAGGGAAGATGGTCGCTTCTGCGCTTCCTGGCTGCTCGCCGCCAGGATGGCGCTCACCTGTTTGACGGTTATGCCGGGCAGCTGATAGTCGCTGGCGGGGGTCCACCATTTGCCGGAGGTTCGGGCAAGGATCGATCCTGCAGCTGTTTCAGCAACATTGCCGTAGGGATCGAGGATCAGAGCTTCATCCGCACCAGCGTCCAGAGCCGCCTGCCGCGCGGTCAAAAAATAGAGATAGTTGAGGCTCTTGTGGCCTGCCAGCGGGGGGGAAAAGCCGCTGCGGAATACTACCAGGCGCCAGCCTTTTCGATAAGCTTCCTCTTCGGGAGAGTGGTATTGTTGCGCGGTGACAAGCAGGGTAGGAGAACTGCAGCCGGGAAGTCCCAGCCCCGGACAGACCCCTCGGGTGACGACGACCTTGACGCTGGCCACCTCCTCGGAAAGATTGTTCCTGGTGATCAGCTTCCTGAACAGGGATTCCCAGTCAGGCGGGTTTTCGAGCTTGATTCGAAGCGCGTTGAGAGAGCGATGCAGCCGCTGCAGATGATACTCGGCATAAAGGACGCAGCCCTTCTCCGCTCGCATCGTCTCGAAGACTCCGTCTCCGTACAAAAAACCTCTATCGAGCGGGGAAATGGAAGCTTCTCGAGCGCTCAGAAAGCGGCCGTTCAGCCACAGGAGTGGGTCGGAACTGCGGAAGGATTCGGCCATGCAGAGCTTTCTCCTATTCTTTCGATCACCTGAAATAAGGTACGACCCTTGTGCAGCGTCTCCTGGTACTCATCCTCCTCATCGGAATCGTACACGATCCCTCCGCCCACCGAAAAGTAGCAGGTCTCATCTTTGATCAAGGCGGTGCGAATCGCAATATTCAAGTCCATGTTTTGATGCCAGCCCAGGTAGCCGATGGATCCGGTATAGATGTGCCGTACATTGGGCTCGAGCTCGTCTATGATCTCCATGGATCGGATTTTGGGGCAGCCGGTGATGGACCCTCCGGGGAAAGTTGCGCGCAGCAAATCTCCGTATCTCACATCTTCGCTCAATCGGCCAATCACGATGGAAACCAGATGATGAACATTCTGATAGCTTTCCAACCGCTTGTGCTCGGCAACCCTGATCGTACGGGGGAGGCAGACGCGGCCCAGATCGTTCCTCAATAAATCGACGATCATGGAAAGCTCGGCATCATCTTTAATGCTTTCCAGAAGCTCCCGGCTCAGGGCTGCATCTTCCTTCGGGTTTTTGCCCCGTTTGCGGGTGCCCTTGATGGGGCGGGTTTCGATGTACGGGCCCTGGCGAAACAAGAATCGCTCCATGGAAGTCGAAAGCACCTGGTGGCTTCCAGCCTGCAGGTAGGCGTAAAAAGGGGCCGGATTGAGCTCGAAAAGGGAGCGCCAGAGCTGGAAAGAATCGCCGGCGAAGGGGAACCGGTAGCGCTGCGAAAGGTTCACCTGATAGACATCCCCTTCCCGGATATATTGGCGAACACGACCGACCGCCCGAAGGTATTCGGAATGACTGAAATTGCTTGCGAGAGCCCCCAGCCGAAACGGACCCGCTATGTCGGTTCCTTTCGGAGCAAAAGGCGCAGCGGAGCTCCCATGCCCGCCCTCATCTCCATAGTCGAAAGCGAGCAGATCAAGCCGCTTTAGCACCCGGTCGAAAATGAGTACCTGCCTTGGCCAGAAAAGAAAAATATCGGGCAGGTGCAGGTCGTCCTCGGCGCTTTGGGGAAGTCTTTCTATGGCGTTTTTGAGGTCATAGGCGAAATAGCCTATCGCACCGCCGCAAAACGGCGGAACAATCATCTCGAAATCAGGCTGAAAAGCAGCGGCGATCTGATCCATTACCTGCAGTGGATCGTGCACCCAGGATACCTCGTCTGCCGGTGTACGGATCGTGCAGGATGTACCCTTGCTTTCGAATACGAGAAACGGGTCCCAGGCAGCCAGAGAATAGCGATTTTCGCTTCCGGAATGCAAGGACCCGCCGCTCAGAAGCACCGCACTGAATGGCTGCTGTGCAATCCTTTGCGTGTGCTGAAGGAGATCGTCATCAGTGGCAACCTGGTCGGCGAGCCTTTTGTGCGAAAGCTTCACCCGCCGGGATTTGAGAAAGTAGGAGCTCATAGTGCCTTCCTCAAGGCTGAAGGCGCAGCTGAATCGTTCCAGGATTCGGACCAGCCCAATCTCGGAAAACGATCCGGCGTGCGTATCGAAGGGGCGTTCAGAACATTATAGCGAGGGTTAAGGGCCAGGAAATTGGCCACTAAATCGAGGCCGAATTCCGTCAGAAAAGACTCCGGATGGAACTGAACCCCACAAAGCGGCCAGGACCGATGCTGGACTCCCATGATCACCCCATCAGGTGCGTGAGCGAGGGGGACTATCCCGTCGCTTCCCCCTGTTGATGTGGAGCTGCAATTCACCGGCATTTCGATATGCAGCGAATGATAGCGCGCAGCCCAGAAGGGCGACTGGATGTTCGAAAAGATGCCTTCCCCCGTATGGTGCACCCGGCATCGCTTGCCGTGCATGGGCACCGGCGCTTTGCGGGTTTTTCCGCCGAACACTTCATTGATCACCTGCATGCCGAGGCATACTCCGAGTATCGGGATGCGCCGTGCAAAATGCCTCACCACCTCCTTGCTGATCCCGGCATGAGCAGGGTCCTTGGGACCCGGTGAAATGCAGATCCAATCGGGTCTGAGCTGCTCCATTGCGGCCGGCGCGATCTGGTCGTGACGATAGACCAGCACCTCCAGATCAAACTCATAGAACAACTGGACTAGATTGAAGGTAAAAGAATCGTAGTTGTCAATCATGACAAGTCGCATGCTGTTCGCTCCAGGTTTGGAGGCCAAATAAAAAAGCCATCCCGACCGATGAGTCTGGATGGCTTGCGCCTGACATAACTCACATAAAGAATTTCAGTAATGTTCATAAATTCCTTCGCAAAAATGAGTAGAATTGTCAAGAGAAGTTTGAGACCATGAAAAGTAAAGGAGAACCCGGTGGAATCATAATTTTGGCGATTAGAGACCTTCCCGGTGTTCGCCCGCGGCGTTCCGGCAACGCTACGATATCAGCAACATTCCATCTTCGCTGGAATGATGATGGCTCGCGGACGGAATCGCCACGATCAGGTGAGAATCTTTCCAACAACCGGAGGCGCACATGAATCCGCAAGAAGCCTACAACTGGCTGCTAAGCCACCAAACTGAGACAACCTATCTTGAATCCATGAGGAACCTGCTGGGTTGGGATCAGCGCACTCACATGCCCGCCAGGGGCCATCTTCACAGAGCCAATCAGCTGGCAAACATTACCAGATTCATTCATCTTCGTCGGACTGATCCGCAAATCGGCGAGATGCTTTCAGCCGTGGAAGGAACTGCGCTCCTGGATGACCCCTGCAGCGTGGAAGCGGTAAATGTGCGTGAATGGAGGCGATCGTTTGACCGGGCGGTAAAAATCCCGGAGAAGCTCGCGGTTGAGCTTGCCCGAGTCAGCTCAGAGGCTGAATCCTTCTGGCGAGACGCACGCCCCAGGAACGACTGGACTGGATTCACGAAGTATCTGCAGCGGATTGTTGCCTTGAAGCGCGAAGAGGCCGAACTGATCGGGTATTCGAATGAGCCTTATGATGCTTTGCTGGATGAGTACGAACCCGAAGAGACGGCTCGCTCCCTGGAACCGCTGTTTGCAGAGTTGCGCGCCGGGCTGGTGGATCTCTTGGGGCGGATTGAAGGCAGCTCCGGGCAGCCGAATACCTCGGTTCTGCATGGGAATTTCTCCGTCTACGAGCAGGAATCTTTTGCGAGAGAAGTGGTTGAATGCCTCGGATATGATTTTGCGGCCGGTCGGCTCGACCCGACTGCTCATCCGTTCAGCGTGGACATCGGCCCGGGAGATGTTCGTATTACGACGCGATATGATTCCACTTTTCTCAATACCGCA
Source organism: Desulforhabdus sp. (assembly GCA_034005055.1). Classification (GTDB taxonomy): domain Bacteria; phylum Desulfobacterota; class Syntrophobacteria; order Syntrophobacterales; family Syntrophobacteraceae; genus Desulfoferrobacter. The sequence goes on from JAVEVM010000001.1 coordinate 9,376, forward strand.
TTATTTGGAGCCATTCACGAAGCCGGGCATGCCATCTATCAGCAGGGGCTGCCGAGCGAGCATTGGGGAACGCCCATGGGGCAGGCGGTCTCTCTTGGCATTCATGAGTCCCAGTCGAGGCTTTGGGAGAATTTTGTGGGGCGTTCACTAAGCTTCTGGAAGCACTTCTACCCGCAGGCGCAAAGACACTTCCCGACGCTGCAGAACGTGAAGGTGGAAGCTTTTCATTCGGCCGTCAATGAGGTGCGCTCGAGCCTGATTCGCACTGAAGCCGATGAAGTGACTTACAACCTTCATATCTTGCTGCGTTTTGAGCTGGAACTGGCCATGCTTCGAGGGGATCTCGAAGTTGAAGACCTGCCCGAGGCGTGGAATGGTAAAATGGAAGCCTATCTCGGTTTGACCCCGCCGGATTTTTCCAGCGGAGTGATGCAGGACATCCACTGGGCGATAGGAGCGATAGGCTATTTCCCGACCTACACTCTGGGGAATCTCTACGCTGCCCAATTGTTTGCCAAGGCAGAAGCAGAACTGGGGAGCCTGCAAGAGCAGATGGGCGCCGGGGAATTCCGCCCGCTGCTCGATTGGCTGCGGCAAAACATCCACTCGCAAGGCAGCCGTTATCTGCCTCGAGACCTGATCAGGCAGGCAACCGGAGCGGATTTGAATTCAAATCACCTCATTGAATACCTTGAAACCAAGTATGCTGTTCTATATGGCTTTTGAGTTGAGAATTGAGAGGGAATCGTGACGAGCTCTGCACGATCTGCAATCGATGTCCTCTGCGTTGGCCTGGCGACTTATGATCTGGTCATGACCGTCGATCGTCACCCGGGACCTGATGAAAAATGCTTCGCATCCGGCTTTACTGCCTGCGGCGGCGGGCCGGCTGCCAATGCTGCGGTTACCGTGGCGCGACTGAGTGGTACGAGTGCATTCGCCGGCTATCTTGGCAACGACCCTCACGGCGATCGGCACTTCCGGGAATTTGCAGAGGAAGGCATAGATACGAGATGGGTCGTTCGTGGTTCGCAGCCGGCTCCCCTGTCGGTTATTCTGGTGAAACCGAATGGCGATCGCACGGTAGTGAGCCACAAAGCTAAGATGCCGGATCTAATGCCGAAAGATCTTGACATGTCGAGCTTCCTGCCGAAGTCGATGCTCTTCGACGGACATCAGCCAACATTGTCGCTCGAACTTGCTAAAACCGCAAAGAGCCGAAAAATCCCAATCATTCTGGACGCTGGCTCGGTGCACGAAGGGACTCTCAAACTGCTCCCTTTGACGGATTACCTGGTGACCTCATGCAGATTTGCTCAAGATTTTACCGGCGGGCTGAACGGACAAGAGGCACTCAGAGCTTTGAGCATCCATTCGCCCTTTGTCGTTATCACATGCGGCGAAAACGGTCTGGTCTGGAAAAACGGTGCCGATGAAGGGGCGATGCCCTGCTTTCCGGTGAAAGCAATAGACACCACCGGGGCTGGAGATACCTTTCATGGGGCTTTTGCCTTAGCGTTAGCCGAAGGTCGGGAGCCTCTGGAGGCGCTCAGGTATGCGAGTGCCGCGGCGGCTCTCTGCTGCACCAGAATCGGTGCGCGCGCCGGTATCCCGACCGGAAAAGAAGTGACGGCATTCGCCGTAGCTAGAGGTCTACAATTTCAACATCGGCGGGTGAAATAGGCTTGTCGAGAAAAATGCCCCCGACTCGTGCGAATCGATCCGCCCCATCCGTTGCGAAAAAGTGAACGCTGCCGGCTTTTCTGCCGGAATCGTGCAGCAGTCCTTCGCTGCGCAACTTGTCCTCCACTGCCACCGCGGTCGTCTCAGCCGAGTCGACAAGAGCAATTTCTGATCCCACTACGTTGGCAATGGCTTCGGACAAGACTGGAAAATGCGTACATCCGAGCACCAAGCAGTCGATACGGTGCGGCTTTGGAATTATAAGCAAGGGCTGCAAATAGCGCGCGATGATTCCTTCCACCAACGGGCCGTCCACCCAGCCTTCCTCCGCCAAAGCAACGAACAGCGGGCAGGCGACGGAAATGACCGAGGCATCCGGTCGGATGCGGGAGATAGCGTCGTTATAAGCGCCCTGGCGCACGGTGCTTTCGGTGGCGATGACCGCGATGGCTCCGCTGACTGAAGCCTTGCAGCTGGCTTCCGCACCCGGGCCGATAACTCCGATAATGGGCAAAGGATGGAAGAGCTCGTGAAGTGCTGGTAAAGCTACGGATGAGGCTGTATTGCAGGCTATCACCAGGAGCTTGACAGGTTGCCGGACGAGCAGAGTGGCTGCCTGCAGGGCGTATCGAGTGATCGACTGGGCGCTTTTGGTGCCATACGGAAGTCGAGCCGTATCGCCAAGATATAAGAAATCCTCAAGCGGCAAGCGCCGCTGTAGCGCTTTCAAAACAGTCAAACCGCCGACCCCGGAGTCGAACACCCCAATAGGCTGCTCGATCCTTGCTCCGACCATTGCTCACTCCAATGTCTAACTACACTTTCAAAAGAAGCAATCTCACATGTTCGGCGGACAAGATACAATATTTCGATAGAATCATGGTCAAAACTTTTGAATGGACTTATGCTGGACGTCCCAAACTAACGAGAGCTTGGTACGTTCGAATTCCTGAGATGACCTGCGGCGGCTCGCCACCGGTCAGGAGGATTAGCATGCGCGAATTTGGAAGGGAGGACGCCGATTTTCCGTTTGGCGGAAACATGTTCGGTTTTAGGGGAGCTATCGCTACCGAACATTATCTATCGGCTCAGGCCGGCATGGATGTTCTGAAACAGGGCGGCAACGCCTTCGACGCCGCCGCCGCGGCGGCACTGGTGGAAGGGGTGGTGAACCCGCACATGTACACCCTCGGCGGCGAGTGTCCCATGCTTCTCTGCGTTCAAAAAGAAGCCCGGGTGGTATCGGTAAACGGCAACACCGTCGCGCCGGCCCGAGCCACTTTGGAAGCCTATAAGCGGCTCGGGTTTGAGCTGATTCCTCCCGAAGGGGTCTTTGCTGCAGGAGCTCCGGCCGCTTTTTCAGCGCTCATCGAGATGCTGCTTCACTATGGCTCGCTGCCCTTCGAGGAAATCGCGGAGCCCGCCTATCTTCTGGCGAAAGAGGGCTTCCCCGTTCATGAGGGTCTGGTCCGGATGCCCAGCTTTTCCATTCAGTCAAACCGAGAGAAGTTTCTGGACCTCTGGCCCGCTTCGGCAAGACTCTATTTGAATGCCGATAAATCTGTTCCAGCACCGGGGCAGAAGATCAAAAATACGGCCTTGGCGGACGTCATCGGCAGCCTGATCGAGGAGTCGAGAAAACATTTGGTAAAGAGCCGTGAATCGAGCTTAAAGGCGGCTTTGGACATGTTCTACCAAGGCGATATCGCCCGCGAAATTTGTTCCTTTGTTACCGGGCAGGGCGGCTTTTTAGCTCGACAGGATCTCGCCCGCTTCCGCACTTACCTGGAGAATCCCGTTTCGGTGGAATTCGGGGATACGACCATCTTCAAATGCGGGCCATGGTCGCAGGGACCCGTCTTCCTGCAGCTCTTGAAGCTGCTGGAAGGTTTCGATCTATCCGGCTTGAAGCACAACTCTGCAGATTACCTCCACCTCTGGATTGAAGCGGCAAAGCTTGCCTACGCCGATCGCGAGCAGTATTATGCTGATCCGCAGTTCGTTGACGTCCCCATGGATCGACTTTTAAGTGCCGACTACAATGATAAAAGAAGAGCGCTGATAGATCTCAGACGGGCAAGCGGACTGCATCGGCCCGGCGATCCACGGCGGCTGAAAGCTTCGCTGCCTGAGGAAGAAATGTTTCTGTGGGAGAGTTGGGGCTATGGAACGGTTCACGTTGCCGTAATCGATGCCCAGGGAAATATGGCGGCGTTGACTCCGAGCGGCGGTTGGATATCGGGAAATGAAGTGATTCCATCTCTCGGTTTTCCTCTGACGACGCGTCTGCAGACTTTCTATCTGGATGCCCGGCATGTAAACGCGCCGGCTGCCGGCAAGCGCCCGCGGACTACCCTGAGTCCTTCACTGGCTTTTCACCGAGGTCGACCGTGGATGGTTTTCGGCACCATGGGCGGCGATCAGCAGGACCAGTGGTGCAGCCAGTTCTTTCTCAATCGGGTACTGTTTGGCATGTCCGTTCAGGAGGCCATTGAGGCGCCCAAGGTGACATTCGATCACAGTCCGGCGATATTCCATCCGCACAATGCTTTTCCCCGGCGAGTACGTCTGGAAGGACGGATTCTGGCAGCGGTCGCCGAACAGCTGGCAGCACGCGGCCACCAGGTAGAAGTGGCAGGAGATTGGACTGCGGGCTTCATCTGTGCGGCGGCTCAGAGTGAGGACGGCACTCTTGAAGCCGGCGCCGACCCAAGAGGTAACAAGGCATCTGTTTTTCCGGCATGTGCGCTGGTGTGGTGATAAGTATTCATTAAGAGACAAGGGAGGGAAGGCATGGAAAACGGCTCGGATGCAATCAGAAAAGTATGCGTCTTTGGAGTAGGCGGCGTCGGCGGTTACTTCGGTGCAAAAATCGCCGACCGAATGAATCGTGGCGACGATCCGGAATTCAAGACCTTCTTTATCGCTCGAGGCGAGCACCTCAACGCCGTCAAACGAAACGGGATAAGATTGATCACCCCTCAAAAGGAAATTGTCGGAGTGCCGACCTCGGCCTCCGACAATATACTCGAAATTCCCACACCCGACCTGATTCTTCTCTGTGTCAAAGGCTACGATCTGGACAACGCGGTGAGAGCTATCCAATCGAAGAGCGATGAGCATACATTGATCGTACCTTTGCTCAATGGCGCCGATATCTACGAAAGGATCAAGGCCATCCTCAAAAAGGGCATCGTTCTTCCCGCCTGCGTCTTTGTCGGCACGCACATCGAGCAACCCGGAGTAATCAAACAAACAGGGGGAGACGGCACCATTCTTATCGGCAAAGATCCGGAGCTTCCCCGGTTCTCTCCCGAAAAGATTACATCTTTTTTCAACTGGGCGGGGATCAATTTCAACTGGCAGGAGGACCCATTCAAAGGGATCTGGGGCAAGTATCTATTCATCGCCCCGTTCGGCCTTGTTACCGCGTATACGGGAAAAACTATAGGAGAGATCCTGGAGAATGAAGAGCTGCAGGAGCTGGTGCGCAAAATCATGCTGGAAGTAAAGGCTCTGGCCGAAAGGAAAGGCATTGAGCTGTCGGCGCACATAGTAGAGGAATCGATGGACAAGGCACGAGCCTTCCCTTTCGAAACCAAGACCTCATACCAGAGAGACATAGAGAGCAAAGGCAACCTGAACGAAGGCGACTTATTCGGCGGGACCATTATCAGGATGGGGGAATTGCTGGGTATATCGACGCCCGTCACAAAATCGGTCTATTCCGCAATTGAAAAACGATTGAGCGGCTAGCGCCGAAAACCCCTGCAGCCGCAGTGAAAGGCCTCTGAGCCGATTATTCTTTTGCATTTTAGAGTCAAACGGACTATTAAAATAATTATTCTTTGCTCCAAAACCCATGTTCAAAATGAGTCTCCAGCTGTTACGGCGAGTGCAGATACGTCATGTGGGCTTCTTCAGCTCCAGGGTGGCCTGAATATAGATGGGAGCAGACTGCAACCGTATCATTTAAGTGAGGAGGATCAAAATGAACTCAGTGCTTGTCTTGGTCATTGCTTTCGCGGTAGCCATTCTGGGTTATCGGTTCTATGCAAAATATGTTGACCGAAATATTATTCGAGCCGATCCCAAAAGAGCCACTCCGGCCACCATGTACATGGACGGGGTGGAATTCATGCCGACCAGCAGGAATATTCTGTTCGGCTACCAGTTCAAGTCCATTGCCGGCGCCGGCCCGATCATCGGCCCCATCATCGCTATCCAGTGGGGATGGCTTCCGGCGCTGATCTGGATCCTGCTCGGCACATTGTTCATCGGCTGGGTGCAGGACTACTCGAGCGCCATGATCGCCATGCGCAACGAAGGGGCTTCCTTTGGCGGTTTGAGCTACCGGTACATATCTCCGCGAGCTCGTTTGATCCTTCTCGCTTTCCTCTACTTCTATCTGCTTCTCATAGCCGGGGCTTTCGGCAATGTGGTTGTGAGCACGGCCATCAACCTCAAATCTTCTCCCATGGCGTGGCTGTTCCTGACCTTTGCCGGAGTGTTGGCCGGACAAATGATCTACCGCTGGAAAAGAGATATCCTTCTCACTACCGCCGTATGCGTTCTCGTTGCCCTCCTGGGGATCTATTTCGGAACCGTGGGCCCGTCCGACAAGATCCTTGGTGAGTCCCTTGCCAACAGCAGAGTGCTCTGGACCATCGCTGCATTTGTATTTTGTTATTTCGCCGCAGTTCTTCCCATCTGGCGGTTTGCGCTTCCCATCAATTATGTGGCTTCCTATATCGTTTTCCTGGGGTTGTTTTTCGGTCTGATCGGGGTGCTCATCCTTCATCCCAACTTCACTCTGCCGGCCTACACCGATTTCAGCATTAAGATCGGTCCCATCTGGCCCATTATGTTCGTGACCATTGCGTGCGGTGCCATCTCCGGATGGCATAGTATCGTATCGAGCTCGGGTACCGCCCGTCAGCTGGAAAGCGAGCTGGATGCAATGCCGGTTGGCGCCGGTGTCATGTTTGTGGAAATGATCCTCGCGGTATTTGCCCTGATCATTGCCGGGACCGTTTATGCGTCGGCGGCTGAATATGGAGCGGCTGTGGCCAAGGGACCGGCGGGGGTTTTCGCCGCGGGAGTGGCCAAATTCCTTGGAGCCATCGGACTCTCGCCCGAGCTCGGACGCGCATACGGCAGCGTGATGATGGTCTTTCTTGCCGTAACCATCATGCAGCTCGTGATTCGCTTCATGCGGGTGGCGACTTCGGAGCTGCTTGGCGACATTAGCCCGGTTTTTAAGAATCCTCACGTGGGGACTATTGTTGCCAGCCTGCTGGGAATGATTCTAGTGCTTACCGGATGGTGGCAATATCTTTGGGTGCTGTTCGGAGGGGCCAATCAGTTGATGGCATCCCTTGCGCTCATGCTGATCACGGCGTGGCTCATGTCGGAAGGCAAGAGCGTGAAGTGGGCGTTCTACCCGATGATCTTCATGTTTGTTACCACCGTTGCAGCATTGCTGTATACTTCGTACACGCTGCTCAGCAAGGTCTTTCAGGGAGCGGTAACAGGCGAGGCACTGATCGGGAACACTCTGATGGGCTGCGTCGGGTTTTTCCTGGTTATCGCCGCGTTTATATTGGGTATTGAGGCTTTTAGAGCTTTCGGCCGCTACCGCGCCTTGAAAGCCGAGCCTGCATCGGTCTGAGTCTGATAAGCAGGGAGATCACAACATAGTGAAATAGACACAATCAAGGTGCTTGCGAAGCACGAGAGGCCGCTTTTCTCAGCCATCTCCCAAACCGGTATAACATTCAGGAGGAAAACCGTATGTCTGAAGACGAATTGAAGCAGAAAAAAGGAGGGGTCTTCCGGGCCATCAAGGAGTTCGTCTACGGCGTCGCCGCTCACGATTCCGCGCGGTTCGCTCTCAAGACGAGGGCCAGCATGGAACATCTCTTTATCCTCATTACCATGGGGGACATGCTCGGCGTTCCCATCTTGCCTCCCTACTACTCCTTAAGGCTGCTGCCTTACGTGGTTCCGCAAATATCCACCTGGAAGCGCAGGATGCTGAAGGAAAAGGACCTAACGGACGCTCTGGCATGAAGAGGGATATGCCGAAGCAAATCTGCGGGCCGGCAGGGGAAGACGACACAAACCGCTTACCGTAACAACTAGAGAGGGGTGATCGCTATTTCTTTATCCACCATTTTTGAACAATTTCCGGATCGTCGCTACATCATGTTCGGTGGGAAGGGCGGTTTGGGTAAAACGACCTTTTCTGCTGCCACAGCCTTCTATCTTGCAAAGAAGGGCTACAGGGTTCTGGTCTTTTCGGTGGATCCGCAGGCGTCTTTGAGCGACATATTCAAACAGGATATCTTCGGCAAGGGACCGACGGAGATATGCCCGAACCTCTACGCACAGGAAATAGATGCCGATCGGCGGGTGAGGGAATATCAGCAGGAGATCCGGCAGAAAATCCTCGACATGTACGGGATGGAGAAGATTCCGGACGAGATCGAGAGCTACATTCAGGCTGCAGCCGCGGAACCGGCCATGGAGGAAAGCGCCATTTTTGATGAGGTTGTCGATATCGTGGTCAAAGGAGGCTACGACTACTACATCTACGACCTGGTGCCGCTCGGACATGCCCTCTATTACTTAAGCATGGCTTCCGTCTATGATGCCTGGATCGACAAGATAACCGACCTGCGCTCGCAAATGCGCGAATACGATCAGGTGGCGGCGGTCATGCGCAGAGAGAAGGAAACCGACGAGGACGCCATCTTGAATGAACTGCTCTACATTAAAGAGCGGATAAATAAATCATCCAGCATTCTGACCGATAAGAAAAGGACCGCCTTTTTCTTCGTGCTCACGGCCGAACAGATGGTGATCCAGGATACGATGAAAGCTGCTCAACTGTTTGCCAAATTCGACGTTCCGCTGAGCGGCTATATCATCAACCGGGTGCTGCCAAGCGAACTGAGGGAGCAGAGGATTCCGGAATACCTGAAGAATCGCCTGACGATGCAGGATCATTACCTGAAGGTTATCGAGAAGGATTTTGCGGGGCAGATTCTTGCTTCTGTTCCGGAAATGGAGCGGGATGTGACGGGGCTCGGCATGATTGAAAAAATGGCCCAGGCGATGTACGGCAATTTTATGTGAGCAGTTTACTTATCTGATTTCCACGCCTTGCTTTTTTTGCCTCTTTTCTGGTTCCCGCGCTCCTGCGTGGGAACGCAAAACGAGGCACAGCGGAAATACTAAGGTGTACGCAAGGGGGATAGCGTGATCAGCATTACGACCAACATGACTCAATACATGAAGGACAATCCTCGCCTGAAATACATTTTTTTCGGAGGGAAGGGAGGGGTCGGTAAAACCGTCATGGCAGGCGCGGCCGCACTGTGGTCGGCAAGCCGTGGCAGGAAGACCCTGCTCGCCTCGACCAACCCCGTTCACAGCCTCTCCAACTTGCTGGGAATTGATGTTTTCGGCAAACCGACTCCCATAGCAGACAGCCCCGGGTGCTTTGCGTTTGAAATAGACACGCGGGATACGATCGAGCGCTCCAAGCGGGAGATTCGTGAAAAGATCAACTGGTTCCTTAAATTTGCCGACATCACAACGAAAGCCGAGGACTTCATCGAGTCCGCCACCATGAATCCGGCATTCGAAGAGTCCGCCATGTTTGAAAACATGATGGACCTCATCTTTAAGGACGAATATGATCTCTATGTGTTCGATACCGCTCCGACCGCAAACGCCAGAAGGCTTCTCGGCATGTCCAAAGTTTACACCCTATGGGTGGAAAAGATGCTCAAGAGCCGGGAGGAGGCTAAATCGCTCAGGGAGCTTCTCTCTTTTTCCAAGAAGAAGGAAGAGCAAGACCCTCTCATGGATTACCTGCTGGGCTTCAAAGAGCGCATGGCCAATGCCAAGGAGCTCCTGACCGATGAGGCCCTCACCGCCTTCTTTTTTGTGACCCTTCCCGAGAGCCTGCCTATTGCCGTTATCACTCGATTTATCAGTTGGTTCCAAGAATTTGGGATACCTGTTGGCGGTGTCGTGGTGAATGGGGTTATCCAAAAGGAGCAGGTCAATGAGGGGGCCGCGGAATTTGTACTCAACCGAATTAAGATGCAGGAAGAGCATCTGGAGGAGATCGCCTACCTGTTCAGCGATCAGATAAGGGCCGCAATCCCGTTGTTCGAGACGGAAGTCAAGGGGACGGAGATGCTCAACCGACTGGTGGAGCACCTGTTCGCACACTCCGACAATGGTGCTGGCGCAAACTGAAGAACCGTTGCATTGCTAGAGATCCATTGAGACCCGATCGCTCAGGTCCCGCTCTCGCAACAGGCTCCTTTTCCAAATGTCAATGTGCGGAAGGATATAGGGAAGCATCCTCATTGAATAATACGGTGGTAGCAGGGGCACGCCCACAAGATCTCCAAACACAACGAGCAGGAAAAGATTGTTGAGGTGGGATTGTTCCTTTTTCAGCTCGATGTGCATTTCATGAATGGTCATGCCATAGAGTATCTCCCTCATCATTTTTGAAACGGACTGCCATCTGACTTTCAATAGGCGCCACAGATTACCCGGGGATGCTGTGCACTTGCAGTTGATGTTCATTCCTGCTCCTGGGAAAATAGTTCAGTCCATCCCTGGTTACCTGGAAGCCTTCAGTTGCCGTTACATAAAGCCAAGCACCTTCGGCAGCCAAACTACCAGACCCGGAAAAAAGATCATCCAAACCAGGCCGATCCCCATGGAGAGCACCAGCCAGAAAGCCCAGTGCAACGTCTCCTCCATGCGCGCCCCGGTCAACCTGCAGCTCACCATCAGGTTTACCGCCATGGGCGGAGTGAACTGTCCAATCGCAATCACATAGGTCATGAGCACTCCGAACCAGACCAAATCCCAGTTGTAGGTTTGGGCCACGGGAATCAGGATGGGGCAGAAGATGAGGAAAATCGAAATACCGTCCAGGAACATTCCCATTATTGCCAAAAAGACCATGAGGATGAACATCAGGAGCGTTCCGTTTCCGCCTCCCAGTGCGACCAGTCCACCGGCCAGAGGGTCCACGATGCCGATGGTGCTTGAGGCCCATGCAAAAATACTTGCCAAGCCGACGACTATCAGAATCACCGCCGAGGTCTCAGCGGATTCGATCAGCAGTTCGTGGATATCGCGCAAGGAGAGGGTACGATAGACAAAGGTGCCGATCACCAGCCCGTAAACGACGGCGACGACGGCCGCCTCGGTCGGAGTGAACCAGCCCGTGCGCATTCCCCCCAGAATGAGAATCGGCGCAACGAGGGCCCAGAACGCTTCCTTAAAGGATTTCCAGATCTGTGGCCGCGGCCCATCGAAGACGCCGCCCCCGAAATTATAGTAGAGACTGAGCAGGAGCGAAGGGACTATGAGCAGTATGCAGGCAAGGATACCGGGTACTATCCCGCCCACGAACAGTGCCGGTACGGTTGCCGACGGCACCAGCACGCTATAGATGATAAACGCCACGGAAGGAGGGATCAGTATGTCCGTGGAACCGGCAGCGGCAGTGACGCTGGCAGCAAACGCCGGTGGATACCCCTCACGCATCATGGCACCGAGCATGACGCCTCCCACTGCTGCGGTACATGCGGGACCGGAGCCGGAGATTCCTCCCACCACCATGGCGACCAGTACGGTGATGACCGCCAGCGCTCCGCGGCCACGACCGACGAAGGCTTCGGTAAA
>JAVEVM010000433.1:0-4309 GCA_034005055.1 Desulforhabdus sp.
GAGATCCTTTTTTGCCCGCAAAGCCGTTTCCCCCGAGGGAACGGCTTTTTTTATGAATAGACTAAGTGCTCCACTGGATGAAGTCAAACAAAACCTGTACCGTTCCCATCTGCTGCTCGACGAACACCTCCGGAGCCAGAACGGCTGAGGAGGCCGTGCGGCTGGCGAGATGAGGCGGTATCATTTTAGAAGCGAATCGAGGATAGGGGGCAAGGCTTATGAATAGGGCGGAGAGGTTGCGGAAGTTTGACGAAGTGGATATTTATCCGGTCACCTGTGAAAAGCTGTCGGCGGGAAGATCGAATCTGGAAGTCCTTACTGCGGTAATCCGGGGTGGTGCCGGGATCATTCAGCTGCGCGAAAAAGATCTGAACAAGCGCGACTTCTACCGGCTTGCGGTGAAATTTCGGGAAACCACAGAGCTCGCCGGTCTTCTTCTGATCATCAACGATCACGTCGATATTGCCCTGGCCGTGGAAGCCGATGGGGTACACTTGGGGCAGAATGACCTGCCGTTGCAGGCTGCGCGGAAAATCGCCCCGCAAATGCTCATCGGCGCCTCCACTCACTCCCTTGAGGAAGCTTTGCGAGCCCAAAGCGAAGGTGCGGACTACATCAATATCGGCCCAATTTTCTCCACCTTTACCAAAGCAGGAGTCGAACACTTCCTCGGACCGGATGCCATCGGTGAAATCAGCTCCAAGGTGAGCATTCCATTTACTGTCATGGGAGGGATAGGCGAAGCCAATATCGACCGGGTGGTTGCTGCGGGTGCCAGAAAAATCGCAGTGGTCTCCGCGATTACACAAGCCGATGATATCGAAAGTCAGGTCCGAAAATTCAAGGAAAGAATCGCCAGGGCAGCACGAAGCTCTCGTTTATCTTGCGAATAACGATTATTCTCGATGCTCAGACAGCCACAGCCGAAGGCTAGCGTGGCAGCCCTGAAGGGCTGTGCTACAGTAAAAACGTGTTTTCACGGACGGGCTCCAGTCGGACCTGCCCCGAGGCACCACATTGCACCAAGAGACAGGATGCGCTTAAGAATGGACGGCTGGAACCCATCTCCGGAATCAGTGCGCTTTATGCGAACGGCACTTCACCTGAGCTAGAAATCCGTTTGCCGGCTGAACGTGGTTTGTGGCAGCAAAGGGGCGTGCCCCTTCTCTTCTTTTGCCGTACCAGGTTGCTTGAAGGGGTTTAGGGTTAGCCGTTTTCGATCCCTGGTGGAAGTAGGCGATCCCCCGATTTTCTGCTTGCCTTCACTGCTTTGGGCGCCCACCAGAGCGATCAGATCGGTAACAAAGCTTCGCATATGTTCCGACTGGGCATTGAGCTCCTCTGCGGCCGAAGCCGATTCCTCAGCATTGGCGGCATTTTGCTGGACCACCTTGTCCATTTCCGAAACCGCCCGGTTGATTTGCTCGATGCCTTGAGCCTGTTCGGAAGATGCCGCGGCAATCTCGGCCACTAATTCCTTCATCTTGCTCGTTCCGCTGGTGACTCCGGAAAGAGCCGTCGCGGTTTTCTCAACGAGCTCCGAGCCGCTGCCGATTTTTTTCACACTGCCGTCGATGAGATCCGCGGTGTTTTTGGCCGCTTCACTGGCGCGCATGGCAAGGTTGCGAACTTCATCGGCCACTACGGCAAAACCGGCGCCGGCTTCGCCAGCCCGCGCAGCCTCCACTGCAGCGTTAAGAGCCAGCAAATTGGTTTGGAAAGCGACTTCGTCAATTGTCTTGATGATCTTTTGCATTTCATGGCTGGCTTCGGAAATTTCGGACATGGAGACCGTAAGCTCGCTCATAACGGAGTTGGCTTCATCCACCATAGCAGCATTGTCGGCCATCAGGGAATTGGTCTGGGCAGCATTGTCGGCGTTCTGCCGTGTCATCGAGGCAAGCTCTTCGAGGGCCGACGAAGTTTCTTCCAGCGATGCGGCCTGCTGAGAAGTTCCCTCGGCCAACGATTGACTGGCGGATGAGACTTCGCCGGAAGCTGCCGTGACCTGATCGGTACCTTCCTGCAGGCCCTCCACGACCCTTCCGATGGGTCTCGAAATGCTTCTGGCAAACAAAAAGCTCGCCGTCATCCCAAGCAGCAGGAACACGACTCCTATGATAAGAATACCGTATTGGATGTGATGAATCGGCGCCATGAATTCACTCTCGTTCTGGGTAGCGACGACACTCCAACCGGTGAGCGGAACCGGCGCAAAGCCGGCGATTTTTTTTATTCCTTCATAAACATAACCTTCCGCTCCGCTCTCTCCCCTGGTGATCCTCTCCGAGATTTGCTCCATCCCCTTCAGTTGATTGACATTGCCCTTTAGGATAATTTCAGAGTTCGGGTGGGCGATAAAGAGACCTCTCTGATCGACTATGAATGGATAGCCCGTTTCGCCGATTTTCTTTTCGGCAATACGTTTAGCAAGGGGAGCGAGTTTCATGGCAATCCCCATGCATCCCAAAAACGCTCCGCTGGTTGACTGGATCGGAACGGCAATGACCGTGATTGGATTGTTGGTTTTCTTCGAAAGGACCACCTCACCGACTGAAGCATTGCCCTTTTCGCTGTTTTTAAAATAATCCCGTTCGCTCAAATCGAGCTTCTGTCTGCCGGCAGCACCCGTTCCATCTGCGTAGACCAATCCGTTCGTGTCGGTGACAAAGATGCCTTCGTAATCACCGCCGATTTTCTTCATGAAGGCCGTTAACTGTCGTTCCAGTTCTTGAATCTGCTCTTGGGAACCCTGTTGAGTCTGTGTCTTGACGGCCGCAGCAGTGGCTGTCACCATTTCGTTCACAGACATGCCGCTGACCATCCGTATCTCATTGGCCAGCAGAGATTGGGTCAGCTCGGCAAAATCGTGGGCCGTGCCTTTGGCATTCTGAATCGCCATATCTTGCAGGCTGCTTGAAGCTTTGAAAACAGCGAAGAGACTGACAACGATCAGAGGAACCAGTAAAATGGCGACGCTTCCTATCACCAGCTTTGCTCCAAGAGAGAATGTTTTTGATCTCATTTCAATTACCTTCTATTTGGGTAAACGTTTAGAAAATATTCAGAGTCTTCCAACTAGACAAATGCATTATTCAAGGGACAACATTCAGCTTTCCTGCTCTCTCAGTTCCGACCAACCTCCTTTCATGAGCTTATAAGTGCGCTGCATTTCGATTTACTCCCCTATGGCTCGCTTTCCGCTGAAAGTCTTACAGCCGGCGGCGCTTCCCGGAAGCAGTCCGGCCGCCGGGATTCTCACCGAATGAGCTCGTCAGTAGATTTGCAAAAACCCAACCAACCCACCTGGAGAATGAAAACCAGTTCCAAAACTATTGAAGAAAGCCGGCATACGCTTCGATGCTGCCGGTTCTGAGTGGGTCGGAGGAGGACACAACGGAGCGATCTCTAAGATCAATTCAAGAGTCTCAGTAGAGGCTGTTTTTTTGAGATAAAGCGGGGCAAGGCTTCGAAGTTTGGCCGGCAGCCAGAGTGAAAATAAGTCCGGAAAATCGAGCATAATACGGAAAATCGGATTGAATTAAGCTTTTGGTTAGCTCTTTTTCAATCCAGAGGAGCCAAGATATTTTCGGCCGCCCAGAAGAAAGACTCGGCTCATCACTAGTTGCCGCATGCGCAGGAGGGTCTTGATCTGTTTCTGGCCGTTGTGCCCTAATAAGGAACCATAGTGCGGCGCTTCTATCAGTGACATCACTCCCCTGAGGCTCACCGTGCAGGCATCGATCACGGTGTCTGCATGCTGCATCTTGAGTCGACCAAACTCCTTAGAGTAGAATCCGGAGACTCTGGCGGATTGACAGGCGGTGATGTTGATTGATATGGAAGGTCGCGAAAAATGGGGAATGTTTGCAGACCAAGCTTTTGCAGGCGGGAGCCGACGATAATGAAATGGAAGAACCACACGATCGTTGTTGGATCCTTTTTATACGTGCTGGGGCTCGAACCCGGTGCCATCGCATTAGGAACCGCTTCGGCAGTCCTTCCTGACCGGATTGAAGCTCCATTTGGTCAAAAAGGAATAAGATTGCTGAAGCACAGAGGCTGGAGCCATGAAGTGACTTTGTGGCTGCTTCTCTTTTTGGTACTGCTGTTCTGGAATCCAATAATATCCGTCAATTGGCCGGCTGAACTGCTCAGAGCCGGCTCCTCCATTTTTCAGGGTCGTGGCTATCCAGGAGCTTTGTATCTTCCGCTCTGGGCGATTCCTCTCGGGGCATTACTTCATTTGCTGTTGGGAGACCTGCTGACGCCTGACGGCGTCACGATCTGGAGGAAGAAATTCTCTTTG